>DASPVS010000258.1:0-11804 GCA_035622235.1 Acidimicrobiales bacterium
TTGCCCGCGAGTCGAGGTCAATCGGAACAACGTTTCCGCTCGGCCACGAACCGGGTCAACACCGCCGTCAGACGCTCCTCTTGCTGAAGCGTGAACACCACTGTGATGACCGCGGATGCCTCAGTTCGCCCGGGAGAAAGACAGGCGTCCGGTCTACGTCTCTATCTGGCAGATTCGATCGGTTAGCCAGCGGAGAACCCGGCCTTTATCCGACCTCTTGGGCCAGCCCGATGAGAAGTCCTTCGGGCCCGCGTATGTAGCAGAGTCGATACGTGTCCTCGTACTGGACCACTTCGCCGACAAGCTGCGCGCCAAGTTCTCGAAGATGTGCAAGTACGCCGTCAATGTCATCGACAGCGAACATGATGCGTAGGTAACCGAGGGCGTTTATCGGCGCGTTCCGATGATCGGCGACCACGGCTGGGGCAAGAAATCGCGACAACTCGATCCGGCTATGGCCGTCGGGCGTGCGCATCATGGCTATCTCGACGCGCTGATCGCGCAGTCCGGTGACCCGCCCCGCCCAGTCTCCCTCGATCAGGGTTTGCCCTTCGACTTCGAGGCCGAGCTCGCGAAAGAACTCGATCGTCGCCGCAAGGTCCTCGACGACGATGCCCACATTGTCCATCCGTTGAAGCGTCATGTGTCTGTTTCTACACCGGTGATGACCAGCTGCGACTCCGAGGCCAAGGTCATTCGTTGCCACCTCGCCGTCGCCTGCAAGCGCCGAGACGGGTCCGGCAAGGGGATGCCCCCGTCGCCGGGTCGGTGGGATACGAATCGACATCGCCAGGAAGGGTGATTTACGAGAACGGAATGGCGTACCTTGGCCGTCAGCCCTGGCTCGTCCCGATAGCGAGAGTCCGCAGGCAGCATTGGCCGTTCATCTCGTCGGCCCCGACCGCAAAGAGGTTCCCTCCGCCTGCTCCATCCACGGCGGACAATGAGTTGTCAACGAGCGTTCCATTCATTCCAGGATCAGGACTAGAGAAGATCTTCCATGTTGAACCGTCGTACTGCTCGGTGAGGGTCAGAATCGAGCCGTTGTCCTGCTGCTCCTGACCGACAGCCCACACATCTGTAGCGGAAGCCACATTGATGCCCCTGAGCCTGCTTCCCTCCGATCCGATGTTCGGGGTCATCGTGAGCGACCAACGAGAGCCGTTCCAGTGCAAGACGAAGGGTTCGGCAAAATTCTTGTCGTTGACGTTGAACACATAGCCCGACGCCCACACGTCGTGGGCGCTGTCGGAGCTCACTGCCGTGAGTTCGTTCTGGGCGACCGTTCCAGCACTGGTGACGTTGGGTGTGGCGACGAGGACCCATTTCCTTCCATTCCAGTGGGCGGACATATTTCCGTCGTCCGCAAACGATCCCACAGCCCAAACGTCATCTGAGCTGATCGCGGTGAGAGAGGTGACAACTGCATCCTCGGCGATGGGTGATGTGACGAGTGACCACGACGTCCCATTCCAGTGTTCGACCAGCATCGTGAGGAGGTCCGCGTCGTTGTTGAGATACCACCCCGCAGCCCAGATGTCATCGGGTCCCGTTGCCGCGATGGCATCAAGCGTGTTGGAGTTGCCGTTCAAGACCGGGACGGCATTCGGGCTCGGGACGATCGCCCACCTCGTTCCGTTCCATTGCTCGATCAACGTAGAGCCCCCAGGAGTTGTGCCGGCGCCGCCGCTGAAGCTGGTTCCCACAGCCCAGGTGTCATCTGGGCCTAGGTCGGCGACGGCCCCAAAGGTCGCCTGTTGTCCAGTGGGTTGAGGAACCTGGGCAAGCGACCAGGCCGACCCGTTCCAATGCTCGGCCAGCGGATGGTCGAGCGCATTCTCGTCGCCGTAGATCCCGACCGCCCATGCCTCGTCAGGGCCGGAGGCGGACACCCCGTCGAAGAAGCTGTTGTTCACCTGCTTCGGTTGCTGGTTCACCGTCGTCTCGACGGACCAGATCGAACTCACAGCGTCCGGCGTGGTACCGGTAGGCGAAGGGCTCGCAGTCTGTGCCGCGCCAGCCGCCGCTTCCGCCGATGGCGTCACAGTTCCAACGCAACCGATGATGGTGAGCACCACGCTTGCAACCAACACGGGGATGAGACCACGGGCTGAGTTCATGCATCCTCTCTGATTGTCCTGATTGGCACAGCTCTCAGACTGCCTGACCCCTCCTAGGGATGGGGGTCGACATCCGAACGCCCGGTTGGGGCTGGATACCCAGGCAAGCGCCAGCGCTTTATCTTCAGGCCCAGACACGCCTTCTCACCCAACCTGGGTCCCTCTCACCCTCTCGTTACGAACAGCACACCGATCTGGATTGGCACATTTCGAGGATGGTCGCCACGACTGTCCTCTGCCTGGCCCCGATCGCGGAACGTGGCGCCTGCGTGGTGCGGCTTGCCCGAGCGAACCGAAGTCCCTGGCACCGCTGGACGCCAGCAAGCGGGGAAATGGCCAAGGTCGTACAGTTCGACCGTCATCCAGAGGAAGAGGTCTTCATGACGGTCCGCATTCACACCAGAATTCCCGGCCTCAGCCAAGAGCAGTTCGATGCCGTACACAAATTCGTTATGGCTGCCGAACCACCAAAGGGCCTTCTGTTTCACTCGTCAGCACCGGACGGGGATGACTGGGTTGTCATCGACTTCTGGGAATCGCGTCAGGCCTACGACGCTGCCATGCCCGTAGTTCAGAAGGCAATCGAATCAGCCGGAGTGACTCCCAAGGGACCGCCAAGCGTTGAGGAGTTCCCCGTGTACGAGATCGTCCGGGCCTGACACTTACGTCCTCGCGGGTGGGCGCCCGCCCCAGATCGCCGGCAGCGGGTGTCAGGTTCTTACCCAACCGGCTGACCATGCAAGGATCGTCTACATGGTGCACCTCCGCCGCGGATGGCATGAGGACGCCGAGGAGGCGGGTCTGTACCGCTACTGGAACGGCTCCACTTGGACGGGTGAGGCGCGGATCTTCACGTCAGACAATCTCCCGTCCTGGTCTCGAGACACCGATGCCCGACCGATGGCCGGAGTCAGCCACTATCGACTGTCGCGCTGGCGTCGCTTTTGGTACAGGGGAGTGGTCCGCCTTCCCTTCATCTACGGGACCCTCGGATGGTGTGGCAGCCTGCCACTGCTCCGCGGCCGTCTGCAGTGCGTGACACAGCCTCGAGAGCAAGTCGAGCTACGTGAACTTCAGCAACGGTACCGACCACCTAGCTGACAGGGAATCCCGCCTGGGTGCTTCCGACCCGCGGCTCGGAGGGACACGTCCGGGACTCACGCTTTCTGGATGGTCACCGACGATCTGCGCCCCGTAAAGACCATTGGGAACTCCATGGACTGTAGGGCGATTGGCTGCGGACACCTGCATCTGGATTGCATGGCGTGACCTTGACAATCCACAGCAACCAGCGATTGAAAGGTTGCTTCGACTGCGTTGAGAAGGGCGCATCGAGATTGCAAAAACGGACACGGTCGATACCGAGCGGACCGAAGGCACGTCCGAATCCACGGCCCTCGACCGGATATTGGAAACCGCCGGGATCCTGGAGCTTCATGGACCGCTGGTGTCCGACCACAGCAGGTTGCTCTCTGTTCCCAAATGGGAACCGCTACGGCACCGACAAGACATCGAAACACAACCTCCGCGACGCCATGCACGTCGCCATGGCGATTCGCTACAAGTACGACGAATCCGGATCGTGCCAGCACCTCAAGTGGAGGATTTCGCGTCACGACGCATGAAACGGTTGTTGACCCCCAGA
This sequence comes from Acidimicrobiales bacterium, assembly GCA_035622235.1. GTDB lineage: Bacteria > Actinomycetota > Acidimicrobiia > Acidimicrobiales > UBA8190 > DASPVS01. The sequence continues at coordinate 3,766 of DASPVS010000258.1, forward strand.
ACGTCTTGGCGGCCGATCACACGAAATCCGAGCTTCTCGTACAGCGGTACATTGCGGTTGACATCGGTCTCCAGATAGGCGATCGAACCCCCCTGGTCAGCCATCTCGAGGAACGACCCGAGCAGGGCTTGGCCGACTCCTTGACCTTGGAACTCCGGTGCGACGCCAATCGGTCCAATGTGCCAGTGCGGTTCGTTGGGGTCATGTTTGGCCCAAACGCCTGAGACCTTGATGGCCCTTGGCAGGGCGGTTCCCATCATCCGAACCATTGAGGGCGCCGACTTGACTTTCTCGCCCGCGCTCAACTGGCAACGGGGCCAGGGCGCGGCGTTGAGCGCTCCGACAACTCGGTCCCCCTGCTGGGCGACGAGGCCATAGCTGCAGGCTCGACCGAACTTCGCGAGCCGCACAGTGCCTCTCATCATTCGCTGGGCCTTCGCTCGGTCGCCTCGCACCATTGCCAAGGTATTGGGGTTGTCGGCAAATGCCTGGCCGATCACCTCACAGACCGCCTCCATGTCTTCTGGAAACATGCGTCTGACTTTGGTGGCCTCCACAGATCCTCCAGTGTCATCAAGGGCCCGAGCGCCGGACCTGACGCTGGGCAAGACTGCCTCAGTGGCCGAGATCCCCGAAACACGCTACGCCGAGTCCGGGGGCGCCAGCATCGCTTTCCAGGTCTTCGGCAGCGGTTCGACGGACCTTCTCGTTTTCCATGGCGGTCCTCTATCCATCGACGACATGGACGACGAGCCAGCCCTCGCTCGCTTCCACCGACGGCTTTCGTCCTTCAGTCGGGTCATCCGGTTCGATCGGCGCGGTGTCGGGCTCTCGGATCCCCTGGCACCATCCGATCCTCCGACGATGGAGCAGTTCGTGCAGGACACCATCGCTGTGATGGACGCCGCGGGCTCGGAGACGGCCGGGTGCTTCTTCCACGGTCCGGGCAGCGATGCCATACTCCTGGCCACAACTCATCCCGACCGCGTCGTCCGGCTCGTCCTTATGAACGCCAGTCCGCGAGTCCTCTGGGCTCCCGATTACCCGATCGGGCTACCCGAGTCCATCGTTACTGACCTTCTCGAGACAATGGCCGGTCCAAATGCCATTGATCAGGGGGTTTACGATCTCGCTCTGCTCAACCCCAGCCTGGCCGGGGACACCGCCTTCCGCTCGTGGTGGGTCCCCGCCGTAAGACGGGGTGCGAGCCCTGCGGTCGCAGCGGCGATCACGCGTGTGGCTTTCACGGCCGACGTGCGGCCCTTGCTCCCGCTCGTTCGAATCCCCACCCTGGTCCTACACCGGAGTCAATGCCTTGCTCTCGGCCCCGAGCACGGCCGCTATCTGGCCGAGCACATTCCGGGGTCCGAGTACCGAGAGCTGCCTGGTGCCGACTTCCTCTACTGGGTCGGGGAAACCGGGCTCATGCTCGAAGAAATCGAGGAGTTTCTGACCGGCGCACTCCAGGGCGCCGAGCCGAACCGGGTGCTTGCCACAGTGCTCTTCACCGATATCGTCGAGTCGACGGCGCACGCGAGCGCCCTCGGCGACCGTGCGTGGCGCGACCGGCTGGACTTGCACGATGCCATGGTCCGGCGGCAACTCCAGCGTTTCCAGGGGACCGAGATCAAGACGATTGGCGACGGCTTCCTGGCCAGATTCGACGGTCCGGCGCGAGCAATCCAGTGTGCTTGTGCGATCCGCGATGGCGCGGCTCAGCTCGGCATTCGCGTGCGAGCTGGACTTCATACCGGCGAGGTCGAGCTCCTGGGGGCAGACGTCGGAGGGATGACCGTCAATATCGGCGCACGAGTGGCAGCACTCGCCGGTTCCGGGGAGGTACTCGTGTCCCGGACCGTCGCTGACCTCGTAATCGGGTCGGGGATCCAGCTCACCGAGTCGGGTGAGCACGAGCTGAAGGGTGTGCCAGGTATGTGGAAGCTCCTCGTCGTGGTAGACGAAGCAGACCCATAAACGCCTCGAATCGAGGCGGACCAAAGTCATCAGGGTGCCGCGAACCGCCGGGACCAGGTGCCTCCCTGGGGTACTTCGGACACACCCTGGCCGGTGATGGCGACTCGATCACGGTTATCAACTGGGTTCGAACGTAGTCCCATCACTTCCGGTCCAAGGACGTCCCAGGACTTCCACTCTCCGTTGTCGGAATCGCAGCGCTCGCCCCTCGCAGAGAACGGGATCCTGTTTCTGCGGATCCTCCGAATCTGGTGGGATTGCCTGCTCACCGTGCGACGATCGATCCCAGCATGCGGCCACCAGGTTGACGAGGGCCCCCTCTGCGGCACCCAGCAGGAGCTCGCTGAGGTTCGCGGCCAGCCTCTCGCTCTGAGCTGCCGGAGGAAACGCCCCTGGTCAGACAGGGGACAGGTTCAAGATACGTCGGACACTTGCCGATACCAGGGTTCGACCCCGGCCTCGGGAGAAGCCTGTGCCGCCCGTTGACACCTACCAACCATCGGAGCTCGGCAGGCTCCCGCTGAAGGCGCCGCGTACGACGTCCGTGAACACATGGCGCTGGTTCCTCGCTCTCGAAGCGGTGTTCGCCCTCGTCTATTTCCCGTTCGGGCTGCCCCCGCATCGACCACTGATCTTTGGATTCCTCCCATGGATGGAGTGGCCTGGACAGGTCTTCGCCTGGGCCTTGCTCGGCCTTTCGGCAGTGGTCGCCATCTTCTACGGAGTATGGCGCAACCGACCGCGGGCACCCGTGGGCTGGTGGTTCCTCGGTGGTGGAGTGCTTCTCTTCATCACTGGCGATACGACGTACAAGTTCTGGCACCAGATCATGGGGCAACAGAACATCCCGTTTCCCTCGTTCATCGACGCCATCTACATCACGATGTACCCGGTTCTGGCGATCGGGCTCCTTCTTCTCGCCCGGGCACGACTGCCGGGCGGCGATCGGGCCAGTCTCATCGACTCGGTAACGATCACCCTGGGCGTCGGTCTGCTGTCGTGGATCTTCCTCATCGGCCCGAATGTGCGCGCACCAGGAGGAATGCTGGTGCGGCTGACGGCGGCGGCCTACCCCCTCGGCGACATCCTGGTGCTAGCCATGCTCGCACACCTCTGGAGTGCCGGTGGGCTGCGGCTGCCGGCCGGACGGCTTCTGGCGATCGGCGCCCTGGGGACGCTCGTTGCCGATTCGCTCTATGGCCTCGCCAACTTGCATCCGGCTTGGAATTGGAGCGATGGAAACCCCATCGACCTCGGTTGGATCGTTTTCTACGCCTGTTGGGGCGCAGCAGCTCTCCATCCGTCGATGCGCGCCCTATCGGAACCAAGGTGGACGGCCCCGCCGCGGACGACCCGGACTCGTCTGTGGATGCTGGCGACAGTCTCGCTCATTGCCCCATCGGTGCTGCTGATCGAGACTGCGCTCGGCGATTCCACAGACGCGCCCGTCATCGCAGTGGTCGCCGGCGTCATGTTCGTGCTCGTGCTGGCTCGAATGTCAGGCTTGGTGTGGGACCGTGAGCAGGCCGAGGCCAGGGAACAGGCTCTACGGATATCAGCTGCTGATCTCGCGGCCGCACCTGGGCGTGATGGGATCTATGCAGCCACCATGGCCGGTCTGGCCACTCTGACCTCCGGGTCAGGCGATCTCGTCGACATCGTGTTGGCCGAGGTCGAGGCGGGCGGTCAGCTCACCGTCGTCGGGCGGTCGGGGGACGGTTCGACCCAGGTGCCGCGAAACCTCTACGACATTCGCACCAAGGACGCCGAGCGTCCGACGCAGAAAGGTGTCACAAGCTGGACTATCGAGCGCGCCCCGAGTAGTGCTGCTCGGTCCGAGCAAAGTGGCCGTCCAGAGGCCATCGTGTGCCCGATCGGTCCGCCGGATGCATTGCAAGGGCTCATCATCGGAAGCAGCGACCGGCGGGTGCCGCCCGAGCTTCGCAAGTCCATCGAGGCACTAGCCGCGGTCGTCGAGCTGGCGTTGGACCGGGAGATCATGACCGAAGAGAGTCATGCTCGCCGTAGCGAAGCCCGCTTCCAAACGCTTGTCCAGAATGCGTCAGACGTCATCCTGATCATCCGCCCCGACACGACCATCACCTATCAGACTCCGTCGGTCAAGCGGACACTCGGTTATGCGCACGGTTCGCTCGAGGGATCGCCTCTCACCCAATTGCTGCATCCGGACGACATCGAGGCCGCGCTCGCGCTGATCGCCCGGATCGCCGTCGACGAAGGGTCGTCACAGACTGCGCAGTGGCGGGTACACCACAGGAACGGATCCTGGATCTACGTCGAGGTGATCGCGAAGTATTTGCTGAGCGACCCCACCGTCGAAGGCATCGTCCTGACGTTGAGAGACATTAGCGAGCGCAGGGGTCTCGAGGATGAGCTCAAGCACCAGGCCTTCCACGATGCATTAAGCGGATTGGCGAACCGCGCGCTCTTCCGCGATCGCCTCGAGCACGCGCTCGAACGAGCGGAACGATCAAAGGCGACGCTCGCTGTTCTGTTCCTGGATCTCGACGATTTCAAGCTCATCAACGACAGCCTCGGACATTCTGCCGGCGACACTCTTCTCGTCGAGGTCGCGGACCGCATCACGCGCGCTTTGCGCGGTGGAGATACTGCGGCTCGATTCGGCGGAGACGAGTTCGCGGTCCTGATGGAGGAGATCACTAACACGGAGGAGGCGTGCGAGGTAGCGAATCGCATTCTTGCCGCCCTCCGCGAGCCTCTTCATATCGTTGATCGCGAGGTCCAGGTGCGGGCCAGTATCGGCATCGCCATCAACGCGTCTGGAGCCGAACTGTCCGCCGAGCTCATTCAAGCGGCGGATGTCGCCATGTACTCGGCGAAGGCGTTGGGGAAGGGGCAATTCCAGGTCTACAAGCCGGCGCTCCAAACAGCGCTGGTGGAACGTCTCGAGCGGACAGCGGATCTGCAACGAGCGGTCGACAAACAGGAGTTCGAGGTCCACTATCAGCCGATTCTCAGCCTCGATTGCAACGAGATCGAAGGGTTGGAGGCGCTCGTCCGATGGCGGCACCCGGAACGTGGACTTGTACTGCCAGCGGAGTTCATCTCTCTCGCCGAGGAAACTGGCCTCATCGTCCCGATCGGCAGGTGGGTGCTTCATACAGCCTGCAGGCAAGCCCGTGAGTGGAAGCAGCGGTTCCGTGGGGCACAAGTGCTTCGACTGAGCGTCAACATCTCGATCAAGCATTTCCAGCACGACGATTTTGTGCAGCACGTCTCGATGGCATTAGAGGAGACCGGTCTAGACCCGAAATGGTTGGTCCTCGAGCTGACCGAGAACGTGCTCGTCGGTGAGCCGGAATTGGTCATTGCCCGAATGCAAGAACTCAAACAGCTCGGCGTGTCGTTCGCCATGGACGACTTCGGAACGGGCTACTCGTCCCTCAGCTATCTCAAGCGGTTTCCGATCGACATCCTGAAGGTCGACAAGGCATTCGTCGACGACGTCGTCGAGGACGGTGCCCTCGCCAACACGATCATCCAGCTCGGCACCACTCTCCACCTGCAGACGGTCGCCGAAGGCATCGAGCAGGCGCGTCAAATCGACGAACTTCGTCGATTCGGATGTCAGTTCGGTCAGGGCTTCTACCTCGCCAGGCCGCTTCCACCGCAGGAAGCGGCGGCCTTCCTGTCGGGTACCACGTCGTCCGGAGTGGCCCCGAATTTCGGCGCTGTACCGGACGAGGAAACGGTGGGATGACGATCCCAATGGTTCCGCAGATGGTCGATGTCCGAACTGAGGAATGCGACTCGGTTGCTCGCGGCGCCATCCGGAGGGATCAGCGGTGGGAGGACCTCGATCGCCTCCGAGCGTCTCACCCGATGATGGACGCCGTCATCGACGAGGTTCGAGTTCGGCAGATACGGGTGGGCGACCGATGGCTCTGTGACTTCGCTTCGTGCAACTACCTGGGGTTCGACTTTCACCCTGCGATCATGAATTCGGTTGAGGCCCAACTCCACCGATGGGGAACCCACCCGAGCTGGTCGCGTTTGCTCGGCAACCCCCGTCTCTACCTGGACATCGAAGACCAGTTGACCGAGCTTCTGGGAGCAGCCGACACTCTCTTGCTTCCCACGATCACCCTCATCCACTCGTCGGTCATCCCGGTTCTCGCCGGTGAGGGCGCAGTCGTCGTCGACTCGCAAGCGCACAAGACGATCTATGACGGTTGCGCCATTGCTCGAGGTAACGGCGCTGTGTTTCATCGAATGCGGGCCAATGATCCGGAACACCTGGAGGAGATCCTTCGAGCACTCCCAGCCAACCTCTCGCGCCTCGTCTGCATGGATGGCGTGAACAGCATGACCGGCAATACCCCCGCCCTCCCGGTTTACGCTGAGATCTGTCGCCGGTATGACGCACTCCTCTATGTGGACGATGCTCACGGATTCGGCATCATTGGGGAACGGCCCGCGCACGACATGCCGTATGGGCACCGCGGAAACAGCATCGTGCGGTACTTCAACGAACGATACGAGAACATCGTTCTAGTCGGAGGGTTCTCAAAGTCGTATTCGTCGCTGCTGGCCTTTATCGCTCTACCCCGCGGATTGAAGGATTACCTGAAGGTCGCGGCTCCCCCGTACCTCTATTCGGGACCGTCGCCGGTGGCGTCACTGGCGACCGCCCTCGCCGGCTTGGAAGTGAATGCGATGGAAGGTGACGAGATCCGGAAGAACCTCCATCGAAAGACAATGTGTGTGCTCGACCGGATCACGGAACTTGAGTTAGTCACGTTGAACCATTCGGGCCTGCCGATCATCGAGCTCCCTCTCGGAGAAGGTGACGACATCGACGTGGTAGGGCGCTATCTATTTGACCAGGGCATTTACGTCACTCTTGCGGCATACCCACTCGTCCCCCGGTCCAAGGTCGGATTTCGCATCCAGATCACCGCAGCGAACACCGACGAGGAAATCACACACCTCAACGAGGTCCTGGGCAAGATCGCCGACCGGTTCGGGATGCAACGCCGCGCTTCCTAGCGCAGGTCGGGGGTCGATTCAATGCCACTGGCTTCGCCCCTGCGCCGTCGCGGTTTCCGTCTCCTCTGGACAGGGATGTCCGTATCCTTGTTGGGCGACGGGATTTTCCTCGTCGCCATTGCCTGGCAGGCGTACGGTCTCTTGGACCGACCCGCAGCACTCGCCTACGTCGGCGTCGCCATCTCCCTCCCGCAGGTCATCCTGCTCCTGGTCGGCGGCGCGACGTCGGATCGGGTGCCCCGACAGACCATTCTGCTGTATGCCGATGTCAGCCGCGCCCTCGCCGTGGGAGCGCTTGCTCTGGCTACAGCCACCGACCACGTCCGTCTCTGGGAGCTCTATGTCGTCGGGGCCCTGATTGGCTCGGCAACCGCGTTTGCATCTCCTGCGTTCGATGCCATCGTGCCGCAGCTGGTCCCCGCTGAGGAGCTCAACCAGGCAAACTCGTTCGAGCAGTTTGTCCGACCAGTGTCGTTGCAGCTTGCGGGTCCCGCTCTCGGCGGGCTTGCAGTGGCAACCGTCCATCCAGCAGGCGCGCTCATCCTGGATGCAGTGACGTTCGCGTTCTCCGCCTGCTGCGTATGGCGCATGCCCCGATTGAGCACGCCGGTGCACCCGACAGCACCGGGCAACCTCCATCGCGAGATCCGAGAGGGCTTGCGATATGTCCGGCGACACGTATGGCTGTGGGGGACGTTCCTGTCAGCAACCTTCACGTATCTGTTGTTCATCGGACCCACACAAGTGCTCCTCCCGTATATCGTGCGGAATGCGATCCACCAAGGGCCTTCGACATACGGTTTGATCCTTACTGCTGGTGGCATCGGAGCTCTCTTCGCAGCGGTTGTGATGGGACGCCGAGGAGAGTGCCGACGCCCCATCGTCTGGATCTACGGGTGGTGGGCAGTCGCGACACTCGGTGTTGCCGGCTATGGAGTCGCGACGCAGGCCTGGGGTCTGGCGTTGGCGGCCATCGTCGTCAATGGGGCGGAGGTCCTCGGTGCCGTCGTGTGGGCAACGTTGAAGCAGCGGCG
>DASPVS010000259.1:0-4783 GCA_035622235.1 Acidimicrobiales bacterium
TCGACCTTGGGTCCATTTGGCTTTTTTCCGCGTGCAGTGGCAGCGAGTTGCGCACGATCCGCCGAGCGATCGAAGAGGTCGACGTACCGGAGGGACGCGTCCTCTGCGAAGAAGGGACCGTGGGTCGCGAGTTCTTCTACATCGTCGACGGAGTCGCCTCTGTCAAACGAAAGAACAGACGGGTGGCGACGCTCACGGCGGGGAAGTACTTCGGCGAGCTCGCCCTCCTTGACAGGCGGCCCCGTTCGGCGTCTGTCACCTCTGAGACACCGATGCGCCTTCTAGTTTTGGACCAGCGGAGGTTCAACGGCTTGATCGAGGCCATGCCGGCACTCGCTCACAAGTTCCTCGTTGCAATGGCGAGCCGGCTACGCGACGCGGACGCGCGCGCGTTGAACTAGCGCCAATTACTGGCGTCAATACCATCAGGATGCGTCCGACTGCAGTGTCTGCGACGACTGCCCCGTCTGCGACGACTGCCCCGTCTGCGACGAATGCCCCGGCGGCGATGACTGCGACGTTTTCGCGTGCTCGATCGAGGACTCGAAAACTTGTGACAAGTCCATGACCTTCACTTCGTCTTCCCGCTGACGGGCCTTCACGGCATCGTCGAGCATGATGAGGCAGTACGGACAGGCAGTTGATACGACGTCGGCACCGGTTCCTAGGGCCTCGTCCGTACGTTCGAGGTTGACGCGCTTGCCGATGGTTTCCTCCATCCACATCCGCGCGCCACCTGCGCCGCAGCAGAAGCTCTTTTCCCGACACCGGTGCATCTCGATCTGCTTCACGCCCTGAATCGAATCGAGCACGCCGCGGGGCTCGTCGAAGACTCGGTTGTGGCGTCCCAAGTAGCAAGGGTCGTGATAGGTGACGGTCGTCTCCATGGTTCCCGGCTGTAGCCGGCCTGTTTCCACCAGGTGTGCGAGCAACTGCGAATGGTGGATCACCTCGAAGTTCCCGCCAAGATCGGGATATTCGCGACCGAGTGAGTTGAAGCAGTGAGGACACGACGCGACGACCTTGCGAGCACCGATCTCGTTGAGAGTCTCAATGTTGGCCTTCCCCATCTCCTGGTACAGATATTCGTTCCCGAGCCGGCGTGCAGGATCACCGGTGCACGTTTCCCTAGGCCCGAGTAGCGCAAATTTGACGCCTGCCTGATGAAGCAGCCGAGCGGTCGCCTGGGTGGCCTTCCGCGCCCTTTCGTCAAGAGAGCCTGCACATCCAACCCAGTAGAGGTACTCGATGCCTGCTGGAACGGTATCGGTGACAACCGGGATTTCGAAATCGAGAGCTTCGGTCCACTCGAGACGCTTCGAAGCTCCGAGGCCCCAAGGGTCGCCCTGGTTCTCCATGTTTCGCAACATGAGCCCAGCTTCGCTCGGAAATCGGGACTCCATGAGAACCTCGTAACGGCGCATCTCGACGATCGTGTCGACGTGCTCGATATCAACCGGGCACTGTTCGACGCAAGCACCGCAAGTGAGACACGACCACAGGACGTCCGGCTCGATCGTGTGCGGAACGAGCGTCGTTTCCTCGCCCGCCTCATCAGCTCCCGTCGCTCCTCCGCCACCTCCCGAGCCATTTCCTTCCCCATCGCCATCGCTGTTCTTCTTCGAACTGTTTCCGAGAAGTCGCGGAGCGGATGCAAAGAGGTTGTCGCGAAGACCCATTATCAGAAGCTTTGGCGACAGAGGTTTGTCCGTATTCCATGCGGGACAGGAGTCTTGACATCGACCGCACTCGGTACATGTGAGGGTATCGAGAAGTTGTTTCCAACTCAGGTCCTCGATGTGTCCAGCTCCGAACACCGTGTCTTCAGAGATGTTCTCCATGTCCATGTCAGGCGTGTTGTAAAGCGGCCCCAACGCTCGGGGCCGGCGCGAGGCGACGACGTTGATCGGCGCCAGGAAGATGTGGAGATGCTTCGAATACGAGAGGAAGACAAGAAATCCCATGATCACTGTGATGTTCAGGATGAGGAACACGGTCGCTAACACCGAGTTGACGCCTGTCCCGAGGGGTCGGAGCGCGTGTCCGATCGCTTGGGATGCGAACGGCCACCAAGACTGACCGTAGGGGAACTGGTGATCGACATTTGTCTGCGCACCGCGGTAGAGGAGCAGCGTGATCATCACCAAAGCGATCATCAGGAGCGTGAACCACGCGGCGTCGAGGTGCGACCCGTAGAAGCGCGATTTCCGCTCTCGTCTTGCGGGAGAATTCACGATCCGGATCACGGCGAACGTCGCGAGGCCGAGCAAGACGGCGACCGCGAAGAAGTCCTCTATGAATCCGAGCCCACGGCCGCGGCCGATGAACGGAACGACGAAATCGGTGTCGAAGAGATCCCCATATGCCTCGAGGATCGTAAAGAGCAGGATCGTGAATCCCCAGAAGGTGAAGAAGTGAGCAATCCCCGGAATGGGGCGCTTCAAAAGTTTCTTCTGGCCTCCGACCTCTGACAGCTCGGCCCAGATTTGGGCGGGGATGTTGCGGAAACGACCATGATCAGGCCTTCCTGATCGGACAAGACGCGAGAGAAACCAGAACCGGCGACCGGCGATGGCGAAGGCGAGCAAAGTGATGATGCCACCAAAGGCGATCCTGACTGGCAAAGGTTCCTCCCGTTGAGATTTAAGTCAGGTGCGGAAATTCTCGAAATACCGGCTCGGCGTCGGGCCCCACTGACCCTGGTACTTCGATCCCAGCCCAGAAGAGCCGTAAGGGCGTTCCGCCGGCGTGGTCATTCGCAGGAAGCTGATCTGTCCGATCTTCATGCCGGGATACACGGTTATGGGGAGGTTTGCGACGTTGGACAACTCCAACGTGAGCCGCCCGTCCCATCCGGCGTCGACAAATCCCGCAGTTGAATGGATGAGCAGTCCCAGCCGTCCCAGTGACGACTTGCCCTCGAGTCTCGCTACGAGGTCGTCCGGCAACCTCACCCGTTCCGCTGTAGAGCCAAGAACGAACTCTCCCGGATGAAGCACCAGCGGCTCGTCGGAGGGCAATTCGACCAGCTCCGTCAAGTCTTCCAGATCCTCCCGCACATCGATCACTCGCATCGTGTGGTTCCGAAAGAGGCGGAAATGCGCGCCAACATGCAAATCCACGGACGAAGGCTGGATGCATCCTTCCCCCAGGGGTTCGATCACGATTCGACCGGCTTCCAGCGCCTCGCGGATCGAACGATCTGAGAGGACCACGGCCAGCACGATAGTGTTGCGAAGGCTCGCGGGCGTAGTTCAGAGGCAGAACATCAGCTTCCCAAGCTGAGAACGCGGGTTCGATTCCCGTCGCCCGCTCTCCGCGAAGGCCCAGTTCAGAGGCTTGAGCGCATAGCTGCGGCCAAGATGATGCGCACCGATCGCGCGTCCGCATCGTTGAACGACCGCACCCTCGCACTGCACATCCCGGACTGCGCGTCCCGGACTACAAGTCCCGCATCGCACATCTGGCACTCCACGTCCCGCACCACCGGGGAATGGCTTCGAACTCCACGAGGTTAAAGCGGTAGGCGGGAAGCAGTGTGAGGGAAGTGCACATCAGGAGGTGATGGACCAATGGCGAACATCGTCAGGAGGGGTTCTAGGAATGTCGACCCGTTTGACTTCTTCGACCAGGCCTTAGGGGACTGGGCCAGGTTGACGCCGTTCCGCACGGGACCGTTGTTTCGTGACGCTTCCGACGACTTGATCCGCGTCGACGAATACCAGGACGACGACGCTCTCGTGATCCGCGCTGAAATGCCCGGTATCGATCCTGAAAAGGACGTCGAAGTGACTGTGTCGGGCGGAATGCTCTACATAACGGCGCAACGCCGCCAGCAGGAGAACAAGGACGAGAAGGGCTACCGCCGACGCGAGTTGCGGTACGGGTCGTTCTCACGCAGCATTCCGCTCCCGGACGGGGTACAGCAGTCGGACGTGACCGCAGACTACAAGGACGGAATGCTCGAGATCCGGGTACCGATACCGAAGGAGTCCGCCACCAAAGTTCCGGTGACCAAGAAGTAGAGCCACGCCGCCTCCTCACAACCATCCCTGTTCATCGGCTGTTCTGACAGCCTCGGCGCGGTTCCGGGTGCCGGTCTTGCTGATAGCAGCTGACAGGTAATTGCGAACGGTTCCTTCCGACAGGAACAGCCTTTCGGCAATCTCCGCCACAGTCGCTCCGGGACGCGCCGCAACGAGGACGTCGCGCTCACGGGGGGTGAGCGGCGAACTTCCGCTGACGAGGGTGTCAGCTGCCAAGGTCGGGTCCACCACCCTTCCTCCCGAAGCGACCCGTCTGATCGCGTCGGCGAGCCTCTCCGGCGGGGCGTCCTTTACTACGAACCCGCTCGCACCCGACTGCATAGCCCGCTGAAGATAACCCGGGCGGCCGAACGTGGTCAGGATGATCGAACGGCACTCGGGAACTTCTTTAGCCAGAACGCCTGCTGCCGCGATCCCGTCGATCCCCGGCATCTCGATATCGAGAAGGGCGACGTTCGGGCCGTACTCCTTTGCAGCGGAGGTCACCTCATCGCCGCGCCCGACGGTTGCCACGATCTCGAAGTCGTCTTCGAGCGAAAGAAGGGCTGCCAGTGCGCTCCTCACGAGCTCCTGGTCGTCGGCGATCAGAACTCGAACGGTCACGTGTAAGCGATGGGAGCCACGCAGACTCGCAGGCGCCAACCCCTCGGTTCGAGCGGGCCAGCGTCTATCACGCCACCCGCCGCAGCGACGCGGTCCCGAAGGCCGACCAAGCCGCTGCCAGGTCGAGCGGCCCC
>DASPVS010000260.1:0-6240 GCA_035622235.1 Acidimicrobiales bacterium
GTGGTTCTACACAACGACGACGACCGTCCTGGTGGTTGCGAGCGTTGGCTTCCCCAGCACCTTCTCCTCGGCGTCGGGCCTGAGATCACCCGTCCTGGTTGCGGTTCCTTATCCCGTCACTCCCGCCGGAACCTCGTTCGAGGACCACGTCATGTCAGCCAATCGCAGAGTTTTATCGACCATGACGTCGCAGCGGGTGCTAGCACTCGCCACGCTGCCAGAGACCTCAGCCCCATCACCACCACCCGGGCCGCCTCCGCGAGGAAAGGCAAATGCTTACGGGTGCCAAGCAGCTATCAATTACCTCAGCGCCTACGCGGCACCCGGATTCACCTTCGAGTGCCCTGGATACGCGGACGGTCATCAGGCGATGACGTGCATCAACGATCCACCGTCATGTGCGGGAGGCCAGACAGTCATCGCGATCGCGGTGCCCTGTGCGGCGGCCTATATGAACGAGGCATCGAACAGTTGGGTTCTTACGGATCGGTTGAATTCGCCGATTGACCCGTACGGTTATTGCCAATGATTAGATCGCCTTGTGACTCGGAGATTCCGACACGGCGATGGTCCGCGGCCGTCGAGTTGCTGGTTGCGAACATCTCGAGGCGACCCACGGGCTTGACTGCTCGGCGAATAGGGGGCTCCTTTTGTCGTGAAAGCTCGGATCCCGAAATCCGACCGCCGCGCGGCGTCGAGGACTAGCGGGATGTGAGCTGGGCAACGATGGCGCCACTGTCAATCCAAACCTGTTCGCGGCTGATCAGCCCATCCCGGAAACCGAAGACATGCAGGATGCGGAACGTGACTCGTCGTCCGTTGCCCGTGATTCCGAGGAATTCACCGATGACCGTTCCTGTCATGCTCTGTTCGAGGATCATCGTGTTGGCATCGAAGAATCTGTTGAGAGGCACTTCTTCTTCGGTGCGAAAGTTGGCTGTCAGGAACTTATAGAAGTCGCGCGCTGCGTCTTTTCCCGTGCGTGGAGTGCCGGGAAATCCCACCTCGTCGTGAACGATGTCGTCCGTGTACACGCCGACTGCACCGTCAACATCTCCGGCACCTTCCGCCTTCAGGTGACGCTCTACCAAGGCGATCATTTCGTGCTGTTCCATCTCCCGGTCCCTTTCGCCGCCGCAAAGACCTGTCCTTGCGTCTGCGGTATTATTATGAGATGGCTCTCTCACGTCAAGAGAACTCTATCAGTCCAGGTAGTCGAGCGAACCAGAAGACCCGAACCCGCACGGCTCTGCTCGAAGCCGCCGCGGAGTTGGTCCGAGAAGGGAGAGGCCCCTCGATGCCCGACGCAGCAGATCGGGCGCTCGTCTCAGTCGCGACTGCATACCGCTACTTCTCTTCAGCAGAGGACCTGTGGTGGGAAGCGTCCAATGCCGCGTTCCTTGACGAGGGGGCCTTGATGCATGCAGACAGACGGATCGCCGCGGCGGGAAACAACCCTCAAACGCGACTCGAAGCGCTCATCCGCACCTTGGGATTTCACATGCTCGACGATCAGGTGCCCTATCGGCGGATCGCCAAGGGCGCGCTTGAGCAATGGTTTCGCCAAGCCGACGAACCCCCCAGCCGACGCGTTCCGATCCGCGAAGGACGGCGCAACGACCAGATCAGAAAGGTTGTCGCTCCGCTGGAAGGAAGGCTTGCCAAGCGGGATATCGATCGCATCGCGCACGCGCTTGGGCTGGTCGTCGGATCGGAAGCCATGATCTCTCTCATCGACGCAGTTGGACTGGACGTGTCTGCGGCGAAGAAGACGCTCATCGACGCCGCTCGATGGCTCTTGGCGGGAGCACTCGCCGAACTTGGCGATTAGCGGGCCTAAGGATGGGGCAGAAAAGTCTCGAGGAAAGCAGAAATGCGTGAGCGCCCTCGGCCTCTGAGGGTCACTCGGTAATGACAGCAATGAGAGATCCTGTGCGGGTTGCTCTGGAGCGACTCAGCTCTCTAGCCCGTTTCCTGCATTTTCGCCTGCTCCGACGTGCCTCGTCGACGTCAATGCCCGAGGGGTATGGTGCGCTCTCTCACCTTGGCGTCATTCACGGACGTCCGACCTAACGACCAGGAGCGCACCATGACCGCCGACCCGATGCCCCCCGCTGACACAAGTGAGATGCCGGCGGTGCACAAGGTGTTCCGTGACTCACTGGCCTCTGCACCGCAGTTGATCGCTAGTGCAAGTGACGATGACGCCCGCCGGGAGATGATCGCCAACTACTACGCCAACCTCATCAGCTTCCTCAGGGTCCACCACGACGGCGAAGAGGAGCTCGTCTTCCCCGTCCTCATCGAACGTGCGCCCGAGCACCGCGGCGTCCTCGACAAGGCTGCCGCCGAACACAAGGCGGTGCTTTCGCTCATGGCCGGCGTCGACGACCACGTCGAGATCTGGCAGGTAAAGGGGGACGAAGGCGCCAAGGGGGTCGTCGACGCTGTGGCGAGACTGGAGGAGACACTCATCCCCCATCTCGACGACGAGGAGGTCGAAGTCCTCCCACTCGCGGCTGCCCACATGAACGCTGCGGAGTGGGGACAGTTACCGGGGCACGCCATGAGCCACTTCCAAGGCGACAAGGTCTGGCTCATCATCGGCCTTATCCGGGAGAACTTCACTCAGCAACAGCGCGACATGATGCTCGAACACATGCCGCCACCGGCTCGCCAGATGTGGGAGAACATGGGCGAGCGGTCGTTCAACGAACTAATTGCAGAAGTCCGACGAACAAGTTAAGTCGGCTGCGCCTGTCCTCCGGTAGGTGCCCTTGGCGAGTGGTAGCAAAGTTTCGGAACACAGCGTGATTTCGAAGAAGACGGTGGTCACCGATGCGTGGCGGTTTTGCAAGACCAGCCGAAACAACTGATCGCCATGGGCTGGTTCCTACTCGCGTCCGATGAAAAATCTTTGATCTACTTTATGTTGTCGATAGCGCTCTTAGCTGTGTCGTGTTTAGTCTTGAGAACGTTGCTAATTCCCGAGCTTTGTAGGTTCTCTTGTTGCACCTGTTCTTGGGATTCCGATGTGGTCCCCGCGGCGTGAGCGGCTTGAGTGCCAAAGGTAGCCTCAGCTGGTAGTGCCACCAGTCCTATGGCGAAGACGGCCGCCACACCTCTCATCATCAGTCGTCCCACCTGAACCACGCTCCTTGAGTGCTCGCTTCTACCCCGTGATTGAAAGATCTCGGGATCGACGTCTCATCGGAGACACCCGTCGTCAGTGTGGCTTCGTCGAGTGGGTGGCGTCGTGCTCCTCGAAACAGACAGTCCGTGTCGGGCGACACATTACAAGTCAACCGAGTACCCAAAGCCCATTTCCCTACGTCACGATGAAACGCTCCTTGGTCCTTTGTCAGTCTTGTGTTCCGGTCGAAGACATGCCGCCCACATTGTCCCCGAAGTCGTCTAGAGAACCATTGGCGAGTGAGATGACGCAGGTTTCCATGCCGGCGACTTGAGTGATCGTCCTGTAGCTCCCCGGTGGCAAAAAGGGTCCGTAAAGGCCGTTCTGCACGAGAGGGGCGGCCGTCGTCGCCTCGGTCGTAGTTGTGTCGCGGACTGTGCCGCAGACGAGCCCTGTCGCACCAGGCTCCATTGCGGTCACGGCGAAGGACCAGATCCCGTCCTGAGGGGTCGTCGACGCAACGTTCGAATAGGTAGCGGGGACTGGGAGCTCCGATGTCCCCGATACAGGGGAAGCAAACTTCGATGCCAGATCGACTATTCCGAATGAGTTGGCGAATGCCGTTCCTTGCGGAGAACGCCCGCCGTTAGATGCTGACGAACTTATGAAGTCCGTTGCCGCTTGCAGAGCTGACTCGCCAGCCGAGGCGGGAGCCGGAGCATCAATACCCGGAGGTTGGCCCGGAATAGGGGCAGCCTGAGGTGAGCTGACGGGCAACTTCTGGTCGTCGCTCTCGGTGTCGAAAGATACCAACCACGGGGAAGATGAGGACGACTTCGTCAAGACCATCAGCTCCGGTGTTGACGAATCTTGTGTCTGAACGGCCGCGAGAAAGTCGAGGGGATACTGGGTTTGCTGCGGAACGAGAACTGTGAGCCCAGCGATCGGTGAGTTCGTGTATGCAGCCTGGCATCCGCACTGAACCATCGCGAGGTGAAACAGATCGATGTTCAATGCTGGACCGGTTTCGAGCGTGCCCAGCGAGTTGACATCATCATTTACCAAGGCTGCCTGTCGGCTAGTCCACATAGTGCTTGCGACAGATTTTGCGATTGCCACCGCTTGAGATGCCGAAGCGTGGCCGGACAGCCAATCGGTAGTGGGATCTGTCTGCAATGAGCTCCCTGAACCGGATGTAGGAACCGCAGGGTTCGTTACACTTTGCGCGGTGCCCCCGCTCACGATCCGATCTGGGCGGCTCGTGGGTAGCACTACCGTCGGGCTCGAACTCAGCACCAGTGGGCTCAGGATGACGAGGACCAACAGAACTGCCCCGGCACCCGCCCACAAATGCCACTTCCGGATTCTCGACCTGAACCTGATCAGGCGTGGAGGAGCGACACCGGAGCTGTCGGAACTCGAGTAGGGAGATGAAAGGGACGCCCCTGTGTTCACAAACGTTGGTGAGGTCACATGTGCCGGAAGCTCAGTGGCGCGCTCCGAGTTCGGGCTCGCTAGCCACGATTGAAAGCTCGGAACATGCCCAGGAACGTGAGTTCCTGACGAGGAGGTTTGAACACGTACGGAAGGATGGGTTTCGGGTGGGTACCAATTTCCATCCGATGCGAGCCACCAGCCCTCCGCGGGAGGTAGGGCACTCACGGTCACTCCTTCAGGCTGAATAGGGGTCCGGCATTCCATCGGCGTGAACGTGGCGTCTCTTTACGCCTAGAACGCTGATGCCGCACGGTCATGCTCGATCAGAGACCCGACATTGGCGGACACGTTCATCGAGAAACGAATCGCCACCCCGTCTCTCCATTTTTCGAGGACCTTCCGTATTACAAATGCCTCGAACAAGGCCCCTATCGTGTGAGCCGGGCGGCTTCAGATGGCGAACGGGCTGGTTTGCCGACCGCTACCCTGGCCCTATGGGCAGCGACCGAGTGCCAGGTGGAGTGGTGCACAAGCTTCCCGCAGACCTGCGCCAAGCGTTGGTCGCCAACTCGACGGCACTCGATGCTTGGAAAGACATAACACCTCTTGCGCGCAACGAGTTCATCTGCTGGGTCGAGGATGCGAAGCAGGAGATGACGCGAGAAAGGCGGATTCGCCGGACACAGGAGGAGTTGGAGGAAGGCCAGCGTCGACCATGCTGCTGGCCGGGGTGCAGGCACCGCGAGCGCAACGGCAGATAGCAGGCGAATGGCGCCGAGGCGCCAAAGCCCCGTTTCGGGAACTACGGCGGCCTGTGGAGATCAGCCCGAGCTCGTGCGCACGGCCCAGAACGTGCCTGTCTCGGCGACGGCGTTACCGACAAGGCCGATTGCCTCACCGGGATGAGCTTGGCTTGCGATGCCTTCGGACGTCTTCCGTCCTCTGTAGACAGCGAAGTAGTCACAACCCTCGCCCTGACCGAAGTTCAAGCAGATTTCGGGTGGAGCCTCCCCTAAGGAACCGCTGATCCGGACCTCGGGACCATGAACTGACCACTGCATGCTCAGGGAAGCCGGGGGGAAAGTGACCGTATGGTTTGACAGAAGGTCCATCGGAGACGGGGTCGTCGAACCAAAGATATAGGCCTCGTAGTCACCGGCAGCCGGCGTACCAGAAGCGCCTACCGTCTGCGTTGCAGGGAACATGCAGACTCCAAAGCCGAGCGCTACAACGAGCGTTGAGAGAAGCCACCGAAACTTTCCATGATCCCGGGTGCCTCGTGTCATCGTTCCTCCCGCAATATCCGATTGTCCGTTGGGGAAGGAAGCGTAGGCGTTATTTGCTTTTCCCGTCCGGTTTGACAGGCGAACCTCGGTTTAAGCTTCGGAGCGAGCGATGCCAGGAGGTGTGCGAATGCTGGCCGAGGTATTCGGAGTCGATGGTGTGTTCTTCATGCTCGTCGTGCTCGCACCACTGGCTTTGGCGATCTACTGCACGGTGGATGTCGCAAGACAACCCGCACTGACGAGCGGCCAGAAAACTGCCTGGATCATCGGCTTTCTCGCCGGCTGGTTCCTCTTTGAGCTGGTGGGTCTGATCCTGGCACTTGTGTACCTGGCTGCAATACGACCGAAGTTGATGCGCTAGGCCCATTCCTCACGAGCTCCGGG
>DASPVS010000261.1:0-2143 GCA_035622235.1 Acidimicrobiales bacterium
CCAGCGAATTCAGCGCCTTGGCGATGCGAGCGGCACAAGACGCACAGGTCATGCCCTTGACGGCAAGCTCGATTTCCTTGCGCGCCTGCGATCCGTCGAGGACGTCAGCCGTTGATTCGGAAATGGACTTGCGAAAATGGCGTTTGATGAACCAATAGCCAACGATCCATGTGGCTACGAGCATGAGCAAGTGCCAGAAGTGTGTTCCCAGCAGCCCGGTGACGGCAGTCATCGTCCATGTCCGAGCAGTTCGCCCCGTCGTCCGCACTGTCGCAGTGATGGTTCCGCATCGTCTCCTGCTACAGCGTCAGGGCCCGGCAGCTGAGCGCTCCTCATGACCCTCTCTTGGAGGTCATCAGTCCGGTCCGTCTCGTTTCGGCGTCGGCGTTGAACGACCTCGGACACCCAGATCCCTCCGAGGGTCACGACCAAGAAGCCCAGAGCGGCGAGGGCGTGCCAAAGATGACCCCCCAGGGGTACGTGCGATCCGGAAGCGGCAAGGGCGGAAAGGGAACCCAAGCCGAATGGCGGCACTTTCACGATTGTGTGCGGGTGGCGCCGCGGTGGGTCCCGTCACCCGCCAGTGGGTCGTTGGCTGAGGCGACCGAGGCGAAGACCTCTTCATCCCCGCCCTGAATGAGGGACTCGAGGTCGTTTGGAGGTTGCGGTCGACCGAGGAGAAATCCTTGGCCCAGGTCACCTTGCAGATTGGTCAGACGGGCCAGCTGCTCGTAGGTCTCCACCCCTTCGGCAGTCACGACAATTCCCATCGCCCGAGCGAGGTCGATGATGGCACGGACGATCCTGTTCTCGTGACCGCCGGTGTCGAGCCCCATGATGAAGCTCCGATCGATCTTCACGTTGTCGACGGGAAGTCGCTGGAGGTAGCTCAGTGACGAATAGCCGGTACCGAAATCGTCCAGGGCCAAGCCGATGCCGATCGTCTTCAACGAGTTCAGGGTGGTCAAGGCCGTCTCCAGATCGCGGATGAACGAGCTCTCTGTGATCTCCAGGACCAGCGACGACGGTTCGAGCCCCGAGTCCGCCAGCGCGTTGACCACGGTCGTCACGAGCGACGTCTCCGAGAGCTGCCTGGGCGAGAGGTTGACCGAGACCTTGAGCGGTGGTTGATCGGGCCGCATCTCCTGCCAGGCCTTCGTCTGGGCACAGGCAGACTGCAGAACCCAAGCCCCTAGCGGGACGATGAGTCCCGACTGTTCGGCGGCCGGGATGAATTCGACGGGTGGGACGAGACCCCGAGTGGGATGTGTCCACCGCAGCAAGGCCTCGGTTCCGATCAGGCGCCGAGAGCGCAGGTCGAAGATCGGTTGGTAGTGGAGTGAGAACTGATGCTGCTCAAAGGCGATTCGCAGCTCAGAGGCCAGCTCCGTTCGGTACAAGGCGACGGCGTGCATGACGGGCTCGTACTCGCGGACTCGCTCTCCGCCTGCCCTTTTGGCCTCGTACATTGCCAGATCCGCGTTCCGCACCAGCTCGGCGGCCGTGCAATCTTCGTCGGCGCCAAAGGCGATGCCCACGCTGGCCGACACAGCCAGATTCATGTCGAGGATCTGGAAGGGGAAGCGGAACACCTCCAAGATGCGATGGGCGGCCTCGAGACCACCGGCCCGGGACTTCACCCCGAGAAGGCCGACGGCGAACTCGTCACCACCGATGCGAGCGAGGACATCACCTTCGCGGACAGCTCCCCGGAGGCGCTGGCAGATCGCCTTGAGCAGAAGATCGCCCGTCTCGTGCCCGAATCCGTCGTTGGTGTCCTTGAAGTTGTCGAGATCGATGAACACGACCGCCGTGCTCAATCGCGATCTTCCCTTCAGCGCATCATCGAGCCAATCGAGGAGATACGTCCTGTTCGCCAAATGAGTGAGATGGTCTTCGAGCGCCTGTTGCTCGGTGAGTCGCCACGAGAGGACACAGCCGAAGCTTGCGGCCAGGACGAAGGCGCCATGGATACCCGCGAACAACCATGGGTCGTGGATCGCGGCGGCTTCGTCGTACACGGCGCGCGGATCGAGGACGCCGACGATGCCGTGTTCCAGGACCACGAACACCAGGGCCAGAAGGAACGGTTGCCACCGTTGGTAGAGCGTGAGGAAGGCCAGCACCACGAAGAACTGGAAGT
>DASPVS010000262.1:0-3715 GCA_035622235.1 Acidimicrobiales bacterium
TCTTCAAGAGGAGCGGCTCGTGACGCAGATCAATGATGCGGCGCGAAGAGCACGGAATGAACGCGAAGGTGAATCAGCGGTTAAGACAACGCGTGCCGAACCGGCCCGCTTCCGCCGCGTCGTCGGTCGCCTCCTCGCCACTACGTTTATCGGACTCGGGGCAGTCGTGGTGAGTGTCGCAGGTTTCACCGGCCCCGGCGGAGCTGTGCGGTCAGGCGACGCCGGCTCCACATGTCCCGGCGGAGTTTCCCAATGTGTTACCGCGACCATCCCGGCCAATTGCGCAGGGACTTGCCCGACGGTCACGGTGGGACCCACCGACAAGATCGGAGAAGGGCAGTACGTCTACCTGAACATGACGAACTTTCCGGCTGGCGGATTGATCCGAATCGCTTTTTGCCCAGTCGACCAGAACTACGACATCGTTCCCCACCCCGACTGTGGGTTCGGCGTGGCGTTCGACGGAGTTTCTTACAATCCCTCGGTCCTTCCGGTGGGCAGCACGGGGTCGGTGCAAGGGAGCTATCCGACCGACGAGGAGGCGTCGGGGAACGGGAATGCACCCTTCCTCGCCGAGCCTGTCGGGGCGCCGGCAGTCAAACCACAACCGACCTTCTATTGCGACAACGGACCGGATCTGTGCGCTATCGAGGTCCAGAACATCGCCGACGACAACGAGGACGATGCGATGACCACGAGCAACACAGCGGTCATCCCGATCACCTACGTAGCGGCGACGAACGGATGTCCTTCGTCCGCGCCTCAAATATTCACCGACAGCGCTTTCAGCTTGGAGCACTTCTTGCCTGCGGCGGTCGATTCGACCTGTCGAGGACCCAGTGGTGTCTCGGCTGTCAACACGGCGACGAACACCCAAGAGGGCATCCAGGATCTCGCAGCGGGCGGAGTTCATGTCGATTTCACCGACACGCCACAAGACCCTGGGGAGAAGAGCACCCTGGCTAGCTCCGGGGGGTCGTATTCCTACATCCCGGTGGCCGTGTCCGCGACCGTGATCGGCTTCCTCGTTGGCGACACGATCGGCAACGCAGACGTTCCAACTGCGCCGGTGGGAACCTACGATATGACGCCGAACATGATTGCCGGGCTGATCTCGACGGAATATTCGGCAGGGTACGACTCGGACCTCTTGGTGCCACCGCTCAATTGCAGCCAGCTCTGGCACTGTGACACCCCGAAGCTCCAGCCGAATTACACAGCGGCGAACTACGACACCTTCGACTACTTGAACCCCGTGCCTTCCGATGAGCTGCCACCGATTACCTTCGGGATGTTCTTCTCCAACGCGTACACCGGAGCCAGCTACCAAGTTACCAACTGGTTGTGCGACGCGCCCAATCCACCTATCACGATAACGGTGAACGAAAACGGAACTCTCGTTAACCCCAAGAAACCTAAATTGGGGTACAACCCGAAGCCCACACAGGTGACCGTGACAGACGCGAACACTGCTTCACAAACTCTGACGGTTGCCCCTGTCTCTGGGATCGCGTGGCCCCCGGCGAACGACCCGACCGCGCCCTGGCCGTACAAGACGTGCACTCCGTACCCTCAACTTCCCGTACTTGCAGCGGGCAACAACCAGTACGAGTTCGGCGAGACTCCCGCTCTGCAAGCTCACTACCTCCGTGGCTACGCGTACGGCGGTGGGTCACAACCCGGTACACGCGCTCTTGCTGGCTTCGGTGCACTGGACTGGTCCGAAGCCTCCTATTACGGGCTGAATTCGGCCAGTTTGCAGAATGCAGCGGGTCAGTTCGTCTCGCCGTCGGAGACTTCCATCGACGATGCGCTCAACGACACGACCGAGTCGTCGGACGGCATCGTCTCGTACAACTACAACGACAGCTCAGACTCGGGTGCCTATCCCATGCCTCTGGTGACTTATGCAGTGGTCTCCACGTCGGGCCTTTCTCCCGAGAATGCTCAGGCAGAAGGCGATCTCCTCACGAACATGGTTTGTTATTCGCATTTCGGCGGGACCATTACGATGCCCGACGGGTACGTTCCCCTCACCGACAATTTGTACGACCAGGCGCGAACCGAGATCTCGAAGCTGTTCCCAAACGCAGAGAAGACATGCAACGGGACGCACGTGAACCTCGCGACCGGTTCATCAGGCACTAAATCGGGTAAGAACGGCCGAGGGTCCGGCTCGAGATCCCACGGCACGAACGGTGCGAACGCATTCGGTACGGACGTGCTTCTCGCACACGACAACGGGGCGTTCGCCGCGGGTTATCTGGCAAACGGGTCCAACCGCTACGGGTCGGGCAGGGGAGGCCGGGGTTCGGGGTCTTCTTACAGGATCGGCCCGGGGTACGAACCTGAGATAGTCGCATTGGCGACCGGAGCCGAGCGTTGGATCCTCCCCGTGTTGATCGGAGTGGGTTTGTTTGGCATCGTCGCCGGTCCACTCTTGGCGTCAGCCCCGAGCATTCGTCGACGGCTCCAATTGAGGAAGAAGCCGTCATGACGGACAGCGCTGCGTCTGAAGCGCCTGCATCTGAGAAGACGCGCACCCTCGTCTCAGCTACGTCCGCCGGGGTCGTCGAGAGCGATCGCCGGCTCTGGCCGAGCAACGGTCACCGCGAGGACGATGTGAAACGAGGCGTAGAAGGCACGGAACCCGCGGCCGGCCAGCGTCGAGACGCGCAAGAGGCAAAGCGCAGACCCAAGTTCAAGCACTTGCCGAGGATCCGGCTCGAGATCCTCGGCTCGGTCATGACAGGAGTGGGGTTGCTTCTTCTCCTGTTTCTCCTGTACTTCTACGCGTTCACTTCGTTGAGCGCGAGCCGCAACCAGGAACGACTGCTTCATCAGCTCAGTGGCAACCCCAAACAAACCTACGCTCTCGCGCTGGGTCGGCGTCCCCCGAACGGTTCGCCGGTCGCAATCCTCGACATCCCGGCTCTCCGTCTTCATCAAGCGGTGGTAGAAGGAACGACTCCTGCCGACTTGCAGCTCGGCCCTGGGCTGGCAAGCGAGTCGGTCATCCCCGGACGACCCGGCACCTCTGTGATCGCGGGACGCAGAACGAGTTACGGCGCCCCATTCGGCAATCTTCATTCGCTTGTTCCGCGTGATCGGATCCTCGTCACGGATGGCGCGGGTCACTTCACGTTTTCAGTAGTCAGCGTGAGGACGATCCCGGCGGGCACGCCTTATGCAGTCGCCACTCTCGGACACAGCTGGGTAACTCTCGTGACCTCCGATTCGTCGTTCCTGCCGAGCGGCCACCTTGTGGTTGTTGCACGACTGAACGGCCTTCCGGCGGGCCAGGGTGGAGTTTCGCCCGTCGTTCGAGTGCCTCCGCTGAACGGCGATCCATGGGCGATCGTCCCGACGTTGCTCTGGACGCTAGCTTTCCTTGGAGTGCTCGGCGTGATGGTGGTGGGCATGAGGCGCTGGCATCAGCCGGCACTCTCATACTTGCTCGCAATCCCTGTTTTGGTTGCCTGCGGGCTATTTGCCTGCGAGAGCTTTGCCCGCATACTTCCCGCGACCCTGTGACTCAACAACCGTGACTGCGACCATTCATTTTCATTGCCGCAGAGGATTCCTGACGACCGCCTGCTAGATATTCAACACAATGGCGAAGAGAGATTGGCCCTTCGACCTCGAAGGTATGAATACCCTCGGACGCTCAACGCAACGCTCGCGAGTCCGATTGATTTTCCCCTTGCTGGCGATT
>DASPVS010000263.1:0-9184 GCA_035622235.1 Acidimicrobiales bacterium
CGCGTCCCGAAAAGAGCGCCCAGTTCCACACAGGCAAGTCCGACGCCGCCGCCTGCCCCGAGCACGACGAGATCGTCTCCGTGCTCGACACGTGCTGCGGACTTGAGGACGTGAAACGCCGTGCGATGCGCGACACCGAGAGCCGCCGCGTCGCGGTCTCCGATCGACGACGGAGTTCGGCTCAGACTTTGAGCACTGACGACGACTTCCTCGGCGAAGGCGCCGACGAGTGACGTCCCGAACACGCGCTCGTCTACATCGAACTGGTAGACGTCGCCTGCGCGCTCTACGACCACTCCGGCAAACTCGCTCCCCGGGATGAACGGGAGCGGCACCGTCACCTGGTACTTGTCGGCGATGATGAGGACGTCGGGTAAGTTCACGGCTGCGACGTTCACTCGCACGCGAACCTGGCCCGGGCCGAGCGCCCGCGTAGCGACGCTCTCCACTCTTACGACTTCGGGTGGGCCGTAGGTCCGGCAGAGCGCTGCCCGCACGTCAGCTCACACCTCCATCAGATCTGACCGAACCGAAAATCCTCGCTCACTTGTGATCG
Source organism: Acidimicrobiales bacterium (assembly GCA_035622235.1). Taxonomy (GTDB): domain Bacteria; phylum Actinomycetota; class Acidimicrobiia; order Acidimicrobiales; family UBA8190; genus DASPVS01. The sequence goes on from DASPVS010000263.1 coordinate 557, forward strand.
GTGGTCGTCTAATCGGTGGTCGTCTAATCGGTGGTCTTGTAATCGGTTGTCTCGGCGAGCTCCGCGGCCTCTTCCATGAGGCGGACAACGATCGGGCCGAACATCTGGAGCTTCTCGTCGTCCCCTGCTCGCTGGTATCCCTGCTCGAGGACGACGGCGAGCTTCCACTTGGCGAGGATCACGTAGTAGTCGAGATCTTCCACCTGGCGTCCTGACACCGCGGCGTAGTGCTCGACCAACTTCTCGGCGGAGGGCATCGCATACAAATCCGCATATCCGGAATCCGAGACCGACGGATCGTTCGTGTCGCCAGGCCACCCCTGGATGACCCAGCCGAGGTCGAGCTTCGGGTCACCGACGGTCCCCATCTCCCAGTCGACGATGGCTGCGAGACGAGCAGGCGAGCCGTGTTTGAACATGACGTTGGCGAACTGGTAGTCGCCGTGCATCAGCCCCGGAACGAAATCGATCGGCCGGTGCGCGCGGAGCCACTGCGCCACGACGTCGAACCCCGGAAGGTCGCGCTTCTTTATGCGATCCAAAAAAGCCGTCCAGCGATCCACTTGGCGTTCGTGGAACCCTTCTGGACGGCCGAGCCCCACGAGGCCGCCGGCCTGCCAATCGAAGTTACCGAGCAGTGCGATCCCCTCTATCAGCTGATAGGCAAGACCTTTCCGGGCTTCCAGATCTTCGTCGAAAGGAGCGGGCCATCGTCCGGAGGTGCTCATCGGCGACCATCCGTCGACGAAGCCCATGATGTAGAAGGGACGGCCTAGAACCGAAGCGTCTTCACAGACCGCGATCGCAGGCGTGTGCGGAACATCGCTCCCGTCCAGTGCCTCGATGATCCGCCACTCGCGCAGTATTCCTTTGTCGCGGTCACCCGGTGCGGTCGGAGGCGGAATCCGTAGCGCTCCGTGAAGCTCGGAACGGCGGATCTCGTAGATCTCGTTCTGGGCTCCCCCGGTCACGTAGTCGTGCTCGACGGGCTCTCCCTTACCGGGCAGTCCCGCCTCGTCCATCCATCCGCGCAACCTTTCTGCGTCGATCAAAGGTTCCCCACCTCGAGCTCGAGCAGATGCGCGAACTTCTCTTTGGCGGCTTCCTGCTTGCCCGGGATCCATTGGGTGGGCCACATACCCTTGCTCGGCTCGTAGTCACGGAGCACTTGACGAGCAACGGTGTTCTTGTGGACCTCCGTCGGGCCGTCCGCGATGCCCATGATGCCTGCGCCACTGATCATTCCGAAGAAGGGCATTTCGTTCGTCGTCCCCAGCGCACCGTGCACCTGCATCGACCGCCAGGCGATGTCGTGAAGGACGGACGGCATCACAACCTTTACGGCCGCGATGTCCTTGCGCACTCGTTTGTAATCGTTGTACCTGTCGATCTCCCACGCTGTGTAGAGGACGAACAGGCGAAACTGAATCAGTTGCGCGTAAGAGTCGGCGATATAGCCCTGCACAAACTGCTTCTCGGCGAGGAGGCTGCCCGCTGTGTGCCGGCTGAGCGCTCGCTCACACATCATGTCGAGCGCCTTCTGCGAAAGTCCGATGGTGCGCATGGCATGGTGGATCCGACCGCCACCAAGGCGGGTCTGAGCTATCACGAAAGCCTGACCCTCACCTCCGAGGAGTGCTTCCTCGGGCACATGCACGTCCTCGTAGTGGATGAGTGCGTGGAAGCCCTCGTTGATGGGTTCACCGGGCAGGCCTACGTTGCGCACGATGTTTATCCCGGGCGTGTCAGCAGGCACAAGGAACATCGACATTCCCTTGTAGGGGCTTACGTCGTTGTTGGTGACGGCCATGACGATGAAGAACGAGGCCGTTTTGGCGTTGGACGAGAAGTACTTCCACCCGTTTATCACCCACTCGCCGCCGTCTTTCACCGCTTGCGTCTCGAACTGCGTCGGGTCCGAGCCACCTTGGGGTTCGGTCATCGAATAACAAGAGAACATCTCGCCGTTGAGAAGTGGTTCGAGATATCGCTTCTTCTGCTCGGGCGTGCCGTAATGGGCGATGATCTCGGCGTTGCCGGTATCCGGAGCTTGGGTGCCGAAGACGTTCGAGGCCCACTGGGAACGCCCGAGGATCTCGTTGAGCAAAGCCAGCTTGAGCTGGCCGAACCCCTGCCCACCCAACTCCGGCCCGAGGTGTGTGGCCCAGAGCCCTTGGCGACGGACCTCGTCCTTCAACGGATCGATGACCTTGCGCTTGGTCTCGTCCAAAGGGACGAACTGTTGATGAGGGAAGACGTAGTCGAGAGGCTCCACCTCCTCTCGGACGAATTCGTCCGCCCAATCGAGCTTTTTCTGGTACTCCGGATCCGTTTCGAAATCCCAGGCCACGCTGCCTCCTTCGGTCTGTCAGAATAGTATTCTGAAGATGACGAATGCAATTCTGAACTCTCCGGCCGACGAGACCTCGGAGGACGTGGCGGACCGGATCGCGAGACAGACCTTGTCGAGACGCGGTGCGGATTACGCGACCGAGGTCCGCCGCCTGCTCGACGCGGCAAGATCGGTGATGCGCAAGTGCGGCACGCAGTCGCGTCCACGTGTGAGCGACATCGTGACCGAAGCGGGCCTGTCGAACGAAGCCTTCTACCGCCACTTTCGTTCCAAGGACGCGCTCGTGTCGGCCATCCTCGACCACGGGGCGCAACGCCTCCGCAGCTACCTCGCCCACCAGATGGCCAAGGAGCGAACACCCGAAGGCAGGGTGCGTCGATGGGTGGCAGGGGTCTTGTCCCAGTCGAAGGGGGACGTCGCGGCAACGACGCTCGCCGTCATGTGGAACGGAGGAAGCGCCGGGGAGGCGATGGCTGCCGGGCGACACTTCGCGAGCGCGCCGGTCGCCGAGTTACTCGAGGAGCCTTTTACAGCACTGGGAAGCAACGACCCGGTGCTCCATGCATCGCTGGCCGCGCACGCCACCCTCGGCCTTCTTTCCGACCATTTGTGGCAGCACAGCGTAGCGTCGGTGAAAGAGGTCGAAGCGGTCACAGAATTCTGCCTTCGCGCCGTCGGTCGGCAGACCACAAAGGCGCGACGCGCGTGACCACCCCGGTCGAATTCGGGATCTACGTTCCTCAAGTGGCATTCGAGTGGCAAGACGTGCAAACACGCGCCACAGCGGCGGACGAACTCGGGATCGATTCGATGTGGTTCTACGACCATTTGTACAGTCCCGGGCTGCCGGATCTACCCTCATTCGAGGGTTGGACGCTCGCGAGCTACGTCCTTGCTTCGACGAGGCGACTCCGCGTCGGACATCTGGTTCTGTGCAACAACTTCCGCCATCCCGCGCTCCTCGCGAAGATGGTCTCCACTCTGGACGTTCTCTCCGCGGGCCGCGTCGAGGTCGGACTCGGGAGCGGTTCGGTCGAGCTCGAACATCGACAGGCTGGGATCGAGTGGGGAAGCTTCGCCGCGCGGTCGCAGCGGCTCGAGGAATCGCTTGCGGTCCTTACCTCGATGCTGGCGGGCACCGAGACCTCTCATGTCGGCCACAACTTCTCGGTCCAGGGCCTTCCGAACCTGCCACTTCCGGTCCAGGAACCACGCCCTCCGATCCACATCGGTGGGATCGGGAGACGACGGACTCTTCCGCTCGTCGCCAAGTACGCGGACGTCTGGAACGTGCCGACATACGGGCTCGGCGACTGGGAGGCATCGCAACGCGCGCTCGACGACGAGTGTGCGAAGCTCGACCGCGATCCTTCCACGCTTCGCCGTTCGCACGAGGCAGTTCTCGTTCTTGCTCCCGACCAATCCTCCTTACGAGAAGCGCTTCAGCGTGCCGAGCGAAGGTACGCGGGACGCGGCTTCGGGCTTGCAGAAGGTGGATACATCGGCACGCCGAACGCTGTCATCGATCGGATAGGTATGGCGCGAGACAAAGGAATCAGCGCCTTCATCTTCATCACCCACGACCGCGCGCATCCGCGCACCCTCGAGCTGATCGCCGAACACGTGATTCCTGCTTTCAGGTGAGCGCTACCTAAGTCTCCAAGGGGTGCGGCCTTGAGTCGAGAAGGTCTCCTGTCCCTGACGGAGAGCTTCTTCCGAGGTACCGAGCTTCAAAAAGACGCTGCCTAGCTTCGTGGCTTGCTCATATGAGATGTCGCGCGCTGCCCAGAGAGTCCGGAGGCTCGCCTGAACGCTCGCAGGCGGGGCCGAGGCGATGACGGCTGCAAGCCTTCGAGCTTCTTCGACAAGGAGCGTCGGTTCTACAACGTCGGTCACCAAGCCTGCCTCGCGAGCGGTCTTGGCGGACATTCGCTCCTGCGCGCCGACGAGCGTCATACGCACCAAGTCACCGAAGGCCATGCGCCCGCTCAGGAGGATCGGCTCGAACGACGCGGTCATCCCATAAGTCACGTGAGGATCGAAGAAGGTTGCCCGATCCGAAGCGATGATGACGTCGCTCTCACCGAGAAGATAGAAGGCACCTCCACACGCGATTCCGTTCACCGCCGCGATCACCGGTTTCCAAAGGCCCCTGCTCTTTGGACCGATCCTCTGTCCAGGATCGTCGTACGTGAACGGGTCGTACTCCCCTTCGACAGGGATGTCACTGCGGTCGATCCCGGTACAAAACGCTTTGTCTCCCGCACCTGTCAGCACCGCCACACGCACACGATCGTCCGTGCGCAGCGATTGCCAGACCGCCGCGAGCTCGTCCTGCATTCGCTCGTTGAACGCGTTGTGCACGTCGGGTCGGTTGAGGGTGACCGTCGCGACGTGGTCCTCGACCTCGAGAATCAGTGTTTGCAGTTCATTCGGATCGACGATCGCGCTCACCAAACGAAGCTACCACGCTCGTCTTTCGCGACTGCTTAGCGATAGAGCCCCGGCGTCTTTGACAGAGTCCGGGGATCTCACGCGATCTATCAAATCGTCCGAACGGGCTCGAGCTTGTCGACGAGTCCCCAGGCAAGTGATCTCCTCGCGTCGATCTCACGACCTGTGATAGCCAGCCACGCGGTGCGATGTCTCCCTATTCGACGAGGGATCGACACCGTCCCGCCTGCACCGGGGATCAGCCCCATCTCGAGCTCAGGGAGCGAGAAAGTGGCCGAAGGATCCGCCACGACGCTGGAGGCGAACGCAGGCATCTCGACTCCGGCACCGACACAAGGTCCGTGAACGTAACAGGTCGCACGAGAAGCGACCTCGTGTAGCGCGAGGCCGGGGTGACGCGTGAGCCGGACAGCGTGCGCTGTCGCTGGGTCGGCGACGTCGCCGAACTCCTCGAGGTCGCCACCTGCAGAGAAGCACTCTCCACTTCCCCTGACCTCCACGTGCAGATCGGGTTCGATCGCCGCCAGCTCGAGATATTCGACGAGAGCGTCCCGCATATCCGAATCGATCGCGTTACGAGCCTCGGGACGGTTGAGGACGAGCCGGAGAAGTCCGTCCTGCCGCTTCGCCAGAACCGGAGGTCCCGACACTGCCTTGTGGCGGCCTGCCCCTCTCCGCGTCAACCATTCGCCGAACGAAGCGCTTCCCAACAACATCGCGTAAGTTGCCGACTCCTCCGCCACCGCACTGCGGACGGAAATCCCCGCCGTGTCACGAAGCAACACGACCAGGCTCATCGCGGCCAGCGGCTGTAGCCGGACTCGCTCGATCACCTCATCGACCGAAGCGCAGACCCAGGGCAGGGCTACTTCGTCACTAGCCGTCGTGAGGCAGATGTCCACCGCGTCGAGCAACCACTCGGGATCGCCCGGTTGGCCGAGGAGAACGGTGGGTGCCGGAATCCGGCGCAACGTTTGAGCAGCCGACTGGACCAAGGTGTCGTCGAGCGTCGAGTTGGGCTCTACGACTACGGGCTCGGCGCAATGCAGGACCGACGCAGACTCGATCACTTCGTATCCGCCCGGTCCTGCGACGAGCTCGAGATCGGTGATCCTCATGACCCAAAGATAGAGTCCGTTTTGTGGACTTCACTTCTGCACGCAAGTCCTCGACGTGGGCTTCGTCCGGAACCATGTTCCTCACCGGAGACCCGGGCGGCCCTCCACTCGCGATCTCGTGGCCTGAAGCGGAGCGGTTGGACGATCTTGCACGACGTTTCGGGGTCGACACCGGGCTGCTCGGAGAACGAGCGGCGGCGGCGTCCCTAGGACGCCTTGGGAGGCAGTCTTGCGGCGGGAAGTCGCGTCTTCTGCGCGCGCGCGACGCATGGGTCGCGTTATCCATCGCGAGAGACGAAGACCTGGAACTCTTGCCCGCGATGGTCGGAGTGGAGGCTCTCGACGTTTCCAGTGCTTGGCCGAGACTGATTGAGGTGATCGAACGCCACCCGGCCGACGAGATCGATGAGCGCGCCGAACTTTTGGGGGCGTCCTTCAGCATCGTCGGAAGGGCGACCGGGCCGTTCACTGCGACAGGTCGGGCTCGCCCGGGAGCCCGGCCGCCTCGTTCATCTTTGGTGGCCGATCTGACAGGCCTCTGGGCCGGCCCGCTGTGCACCCACCTCCTACAGCTGACGGGCGCGACGGTGATCAAAATCGAAGACAAGTCCCGACTCGACGGAGCGCGAAGAGGAACCGGACGCTTCTACGACGTGTTGAACTGGGGAAAGCTCAGCGTCCTTCTCGACTTTCGCACAACGCTTGGTCGGTCCCAGCTCCTAGAACTCCTTGCGGCGGCCGATGTCATCGTCACGTCGTCACGCGCCAGAGCCTTCGACCAATTAGGAATCATGGTCGAGGATGTGCTTGCCACCTCGAGCGACAAAGTTTGGACCGCCATAACCGCATACGGTTGGTCCTCGAACCGCGTCGGCTATGGAGACGACGTCGCGGCGGGAAGCGGACTCGTGGCGTGGCACCCTGTCGACCGCCAGCCACGGTTCGCAGCGGACGCGATTGCGGATCCTCTTTGCGGCCTCGAGGCCGCTGCTCTGACTCTGGATTGTCTCGCACAGGGGGGGCGGTGGTTCGTCGATGCCTCGTTGGCCGGAGCAGTGGCGGCTTCTGTCTCGCCTTCTGGCTCGGCCGAACCGGCGGAGACTGCCGAGTACCAACACGGGTGCTGGCTCTTCGAAGGAGAACCGGTCGAAGAGCCCCGTGCGCGCGTCGCCCCGGGACCCGCTGCCCCACCGGGTGCCGACACCGCTCGCGTCCTTGCCCGGCTGGCCAGCTGATAAGGCTGATCTCAGTTATTGAGAATCGGCTTCTCAAAAGGTATGATATGGGCTTCCAAGCACAGGGGCGGTCTCGCTCGGCCTCGAAGCAATACGGGCACGCCACGACAGTTAGGCAAGACGACGAGCATGCGGGTCGGCGCAGTGACCCAACATGAAGAGGTTCGAAGAGCGCACGGCTTCCACCCCCTGGAGGTGAAGCGAATCGCTCAGGAGACGGAGGATACGAAGTCCTACGTTCTCGAAGTCCCCGCGGAGTTACGCGAGACCTTTCGTTACGAACCCGGGCAGTTCTGCACATTCAAAGTGCGGTTCGGCGAGGACGAACAGCTCAGGTCCTACTCGATGTCGTCGGACCCGGCGGCCGAACCCGACCCGGTCGTCACCGTCAAGAGAGTTCCCGGTGGCCGTGTCTCGAACTGGTTCCACGACAACGTGTCCCCCGGCGACATTCTCGAGGTAACGAGACCAGCCGGCGTGTTCTGCGAACGAAGCGGGGACAGCCCCGTGGTCGCGTTTTGCGGCGGGAGCGGAATCACGCCCGTCATGTCCATTACGAAGAGCGTGCTCCGCAAGACCAGGCGGGCCGTCAGCCTCTTGTACGCGAACCGTGATCCCAACTCGGTGATCTTCGAAGACGCCTTGCGGGACCTTGGTCGAAGGCATTCGGGCCGATTCGAGGTTCGACATCACTTCGATACCGACGGGGGTTACCTGACGCCTGAGGACATCTCCCTGTTCGTCGGCCGTTTCCGAGAAGCCGACTTCTACATATGTGGACCTGGGCCATTCATGGAGATCGTCGAAAGCGCGCTGGTGACGCTCGGAGTCGATCGCGGGCGGATCCTGATCGAACGTTTCGAGACGGGAGATGCCGCGACACAGACCGGGCCAGGTAACGGAACGCGAAGCGAGCAGGGTAACGGAACGCGAAGCGAGCAGGGTAACGGAACGCGGAGCGAGCCGGATGACGGGACGCGGAGCAAGCAGGGTAACGGAACGCGGAGCGAGCCGGATGACGGGACGCGCAGTGAGCCGGATCTCCAAGTTCCCGATGCCGTCACGATCGTCCTGAAGGGCAGCCCTACGACCGTCTCGTACCGAAAGGGTGATACCGTGCTCGAGGCTGCCCGGCGCGCAGGGTTGCAGCCGCCTTTTTCGTGTGAAGCGGGTAATTGCGCCACCTGCATGGCCGTGCTTCGCGAGGGATCGGCCACCATGCGAGCAAACAACGCTCTCACCGTCGAGGAGGTTGAGGAAGGGTGGATACTCACGTGTCAAGCCCTCCCGCGCGGCGTCGCTGTCAAAGTCGAGTACGAATCATTTTGAAGTGGCAGTCATTGCGAACCTTCATACAGATATGGCCCAGGCCGGACTCCGGAAGTAGGTTCAGTCCGTGAGCCAGCGTTCGATCGCACCCGACGTATTCACGATGCCACCCGAACCGCCTCAACTCGTCGGTTCGACC
>DASPVS010000264.1:0-4189 GCA_035622235.1 Acidimicrobiales bacterium
ACGTTCGCGTTAGCGAGGTTGGCGCAGACGTCCCGTGCCGCAACGTCGTCGTGCGCGCCTTGGAGGCTGAGCTCCTGGCCGGAGACGTCGGCAGGGGTGAGTCGCACCACCGAAGAGTCCGTGGTCCTCGAGACCACGACGCGATAGCCGTGTGCGCGAAGCAGCGAAGCCGTGTCGAGCTCGACAGGGAGCGTCAAGTCAGCCTCGTAGACGGTCGACCCCGATTCCGTCGTCCCTACAGCCCCAGGATCGCGACCTCCGTGACCAGCGTCGAGAAAGACAGTCTCCCCGTTGTCACCGCTCGTCGGTGGATACGCGATGCAAGCCCCGTCGGAAAACGCGGCCGGGTCGAGAGCCGTGCTGTTGGAAGCCGCGGACCCACCGCTGGCCGTTCTCACGACGTCGAACCCCAAGACGCCGAGAGCGACCAAGAGGAGGAGTACCAAGAGTGCGATCAAGCGACGAAAAAACATCGCCGCGCGCGTCGGCTTACCTTGTGTCCCCTTTTTCGCCCCCCCGACGCGAATCGACGAACGATTCGAATTAGCCAATAGAACTGACCAAGCTCAGTGAACCAAGAGCATTTGCCACCGTCAGCCTCCGATCGACCATCAGGCTCGGCCCATTACGGCAGGCCTTCAGCGGCTCTCAGGATCACCGAGCAATTTACCGGCGCCCTACGGCGACTTGGGTGCAGCCCCGCGAAAAAGAGGCCCCGCCCAAAGGCGGGGCCTCTTTCACGGTTCAGCTCCAGCAGGCAAACTGCGCCTGCCTGGGCTTCGTGTTGCTCGTCGCTCAGGTGATCTTGATCGGCTTCAGATCGCTGATCGTGCTGTTCCCAAGGTTCACGCAAACCTCACCACTCGCCGTACCGAGCGAGGTCAAGCCAGTGGTGTCAGCAGTGACGGGAGCTGTGAACGCGTCGACCGCGTCGCCAGCTGCCGAGCACTTCTTGTTCTTCGGGCTTGACAGAGTCGGCGTTCCGATCGTTGTCGTCTTGCCGTTGTTCCATGTGACGACCCCACCAGTAGCCAAGGCAAGCCCCGACACCGATGCGCCGCCGCCGGTGTTCCCGTTACAGCTACTGATCACAACAGTGCCGGTCGGGTTGCCGCCCACTGTCTTGCACGTGATGCTCTTCTCACCCTTGGCCCAGGCGGTTCCGCCAGTCATGGTCACGGTGGCAGCCGACAAAGGAATGGCCAAAGCGGCCACCGTCAGCAATACACGTCGCATACGTTCCCCTTCTTTAGTAGTTGATGGTCTCCGTGTTTCCGGAGGTCCCCCAATGGAGTGCCCACTCCGGGCGAAACAGTAGGAGAAAATCAACAGGCGTGCATCCCGAAAATTGGGTCCTTTTGAGAAATTTTCTCCGGCGGGTCCAATCTCGCCCCAATTTGCTCCACAGATTTCTGCTGTTCCGGGTCAAGAGCGGGGTGACTGTCGACCGCAATTCCCCGCGTTCATAAGGCGTTTCTCAACAAAAGTGTCGTCTGCGATCGCGACACGATGACCGGAAGTGTCTCAGGGTTAATCAAAATTGGTGAAGATGGCGCGCTCAGTCAACGAATCCTGCGCGGCACACGCGGTTACCGATGAGTCACTTGAAAGCCGACGCGCGTATGACGTTTCGGGCATCAATCGGTTCATCTGGCATCGAGTGGCATCAAGCGCGACCTCTTCGGCCTCCATCGCCCAAGCTCGTGAGAGCGCGACCTATGGTGCGCGGGTGGAAGTCGTCCGCTTGCTCACGCGATACTCACCGGCGCCCGTCGTTGCGATCACCGTCGCTCTGGTGACAGCGTCATGCTCGTCGGGCTCTGGATCAACACCGTCCACCACTTCGAGTCCGGCGACCGGTGTCAGTGCGAGTGCGAGCGCGAGTGAGCAGCACGGTGTGGGCGTGCTGCGCGAAACGCTCATCGACGAGAGCCGGCCTACACCCGCCAACGGATCCTCACCCGCCCACGCCGGCCGCACATTGCAGACCTTCGTCTTCTACCCCGCTGAGCAACATGAGAGGATCGCTGCGACTACGGATGCACCACCCGACCGCAGCGGAGGCCCTTTCCCGTTGATCGTCTTCGCCCACGGATTCGGAGAATCTCCGAACCTCGGTGACTACAAATCGCTGCTCGAGCACTGGGCGTCTGCCGGGTACGTGGTTGCCGCACCCGTCTTTCCGCTCACCAACTCCGCGGCTCCGGGCGGACCCGATCTTTCGGACTACGTGAACCAGCCAGCGGATATGAGCTTCGTCGTGACCGAAGTGGTGGGTCAGTCGAAATCGCCGGGGAGCCTTCTCGATGGGATGGTGAACCCGAACGAGATAGGTGCGGCCGGTCATTCGCTCGGAGGGGTAACGGTCCTGGGGCTCGTGACGAACACCTGTTGCCACGATCCACGGATAAAGGCCGCCGTTGTCATGTCAGGCGATCAGGAGACGTTTCCCTCGGGAACCTTGGAGTACTCGGCCGCGCCCCCGATGCTTCTCGTGCACGGGAACGCGGACGTAGTTGTTCCCTACGCATCGAGCGTCGAAGTCTTCGACGCGGCTCAAGCTCCGAAGGGCCTGCTAACTATCAAGGGCGGCGGTCATGGATCTCCCGTCGACCCTTCGGGGCCGGCGTTCGCCACCGTGGTGTCCACGACGATCGCCTTCTTCAACGCCTATCTCAAAGGTTCAACCGCGGCGGCCCAATTCCTCGACCGCGACCCGGCGACTCGGGTGACGACGCTCAAATTCGTGTCGATGAAGGGAGAGAGCGCCTACATTCCCATTCCCACTACCGTCACCGGGCACCTGCGAGCGAGCGTGAAGCCGTCGTCCAATCTGACCGACGGGGAGTTCGTCACAGTGAGCTACAGCGGCTACCAACCGGGTGTCTCGATCAACGTGCTGCAGTGCTCGACGAGCCCGCCGACTCAGGCAAGCGATTGCGACCTGCACTTCGCCAAGGTCTTGCAACCGGACCCGACAGGTCGCGGATCTATCTCCCTGCAAGTACATACCGGCACGATCGGAACCGGTACGTGTGGCCCGACCGGCCACAACTGCGTTGTGGCCGTTAACCAGGGTGGATCGCTGCAACCGTCAGCGACCGTCGAGGTGCCGATCTCGTTTGCCGGCTAGTACAAGATGCGCATCGCGCGTTCTGATTTGGTTCAAGGTTCGACCGTGACGATTCCGCTCATATCGAAGTGGATCGTGCAACGGTACGGATACGTTCCAGGCGACAGGAAGGTGTGACTCCATGTTCCCGTCATCTGCGTAGGGCTCCCGAAGGACCTGAACGTGACGTTGTGGTTCAACGGCGCGTCGTCCCATACCCAGCGGACCGTTTGCCCCGCATGGATCACAACGTCGGCCGGGTGGAACATGACGTCTTGCAGGCGAACCGTGGCCGCGGCCGGCGGGCCAGCTGGAACGCTAGTTGTGTTGGACGTGCACGCCGCTCCAATGAGCCCGGCACCCGCGAACGCTACCGAAAGGCACAGCGCGAACGTCGCCGAACGAACAGGAAGAGCTCTCACTTCTGGTCTTCCCCCGCCGACGGTCCTCCGTGGCGTTTCTCGAGCCACCGACGGAAGCCTGCCGCGTTCGAGTGCACCCCGTTCAACGTATCGAGCTTCTCACGCTTTGCCGGGTCGACCCCCGTGAGCTGGTCGGCGAACGCGGCGTCGAGGGCGGCGGCGATGTCCTCCCCGCGCCGCCAAGCACCTTCGGCCACCGTCGCCCAGCGTCGCAACGTCTCTTCTGCCTCCTCGAGTATCGCCGTCGGATCGGGCACCAAGCCGTAGTGCGCCAACGCAAGATGAGCGGGTCTGCGCGCAGCGAAGCGGTGAAGCGAGACGATGGCCTGGTCGAGATCGAAGTCAGGTGGCGGAGTCGACGGGCGTAGCACGCCGGCGTCGGGTAGGCGAACACCGACCGCGTCACCTGCAAAGAGGATGCCGCTGTCCGAATCGTGCAATGCCAGATGATGTTTGGCGTGTCCCGGAGAATCGATCGTGACGAGCCGACGTCGCGGGCCAACGTCGACCGTGTCACCGTCTTCCAAAACCTTGATCCTCTCCTCCGGTGTCGGATCCAGACGTCCGTAGAGCGAATCCAAGAGACTCCCGTAAACCCGAGCCGCCGAGTCGATCAGCTTCGTGGGTCGGCGAGATGCCGCGCACCTTTTGCGTG
>DASPVS010000265.1:0-7811 GCA_035622235.1 Acidimicrobiales bacterium
GTCTCCCCGCTCACCTCACCGGCTTTTACTATCTCGACGCCGTTCACGAGTACGTGCTCGATGCCCTCGGCTTCGGCGTACAGCCTGCTCGCGCCTCCCGGAAGATCGTCTCGCGTTCGCTCGGGACGATGGCCGATCCGGGTCGGATCGAGCACCACCAGGTCCGCCCACCACCCCTGCGATATCCGCCCGCGATCGCGCAGCCCGTAGAGCCGCGCCGGCACATCGGTCAGCTGTCGGACCGCCTCCTCCCACGAGAGCAAGCCACGGGCGCGGACCCCGTCGCCGAGCATCGAAGTGCTGTAAATAGCTCCGCACATCACGTCGAGGTGAGCTCCTGCGTCTGAACCGCCGACTATCGAGCGCGGGTCCAGCCACGTCTTCGCGCGAAGTTCCCAGTCCGCTTCGCTCTCTCCGATGGGTGGACGAAGCCCCGTACGCAAGTCGTCGGCGATCACGACATCGACGAGAGCGTCGAACGGTTCCTTGTCTTTCTCCTTGGCAACGTCCCCTACCGTCCGCCCCTCGTATCGAGAGTTCTCTTCGGAGAACGTCTCATCGATGATGAGGTGGCGCCAGTCGGCCAACGCTCCGAGGATGCCGGCCTCCTTCGAACGCGCTCCCTCGTCGAGTTTGCGACGCTGATCGGGGTCGGAAAGGACCTCGATCCGTCGTGCCTTGTCCAGCCCGAACAGCTCCCGCCAGCCGGGCAAGCCGTCGATTATCGCTCCGTGCTCGAACGACAGGCGGATCTTCATGGTGTGCGGCAGCGTGAGAGCGACCAAGGTCGCACCCTTACTAGCCGCTGCGTCGGAAGCTGCGAGTTGGTGCTCTGTGGCGCCGGGATTCATCGCGGACACCCCGAGAACGTTCCAATTCGCAGGTCGTTGGGCCAACAGTGACAAAGAGGTCATGAACTCCACCTCTTCGTCGGAGAACCCGTTCAAGCAACCTGCGACGATGAGCTCGAGAGTCGTGCCCGGGTGCTCGGAGGTGACTCGGCACAGGGCCTCGAATTCCGGTCGCGTCGCGAAGCGCGACGGAACGGGCCCGCCCGCACCATCGTTGTGAGTTGGCGCTTGAGAGGTCGAGAACCCGAGAGCTCCTTCCTCGTACGAACGATGAAGCAACTTCTTCATCGCCTCGAGCTGATCTTCCGACGCCTCTTTCTCGACAGCGGCGTCTCCCATAGCGGCACGTCGCAATGCCGAGTGCCCCACGAGAAAGCCGGCGTTCACAGCGACCTGGCGGTCCAGGCCGCTCAGCCAGTCGCCGAACGATGTCCACTTCCAGTCGAGGTGTTCGAGAGCGGAGAGCGGCATGCCCTCCACTCGCGCCATCATCCGGGCCAGGTAATCGGCGTGCTCGGGTCCGGCCGGCGCGAGCGAGAATCCGCAATTGCCGCCGATGACCGTCGTGACACCGTGGAGAGGCGATGGCGTGGCCGCCGGATCCCAGAACAGCTGGGCGTCGTAGTGCGTGTGCAAGTCGACGAACCCAGGGGTCACCATCAGACCCGCGGCGTCGATGAGTTTCGCCGCAGGTTCATTGACGCTCCCGATCTCCACGACACGCCCGTCCCGGATGCCCACATCCGCGCGACGAGCCGGCGCACCTGTGCCGTCGACGACAGTTCCGTCGCGAATCAGAAGATCGAGCACGACGTCAGCTCCCAGCCGAGTGCTCGAGCACTGTCTTCGTGTGCGTGAGGGCGAGGATTCCTTCAGGCCCGAGCTCCAGCCCGTAACCGGACTCCTTCCACCCGCCCATGGGGGCTCTGTAGTCCATGGCGGAGGTGCCGTGACAATTGACGAAGACCGTCCCCGCCTGGAGACGCCTCGAGAAGTCCGCCGCCAGTGCATCGTCCCCGGTCCAAACCGACGCGCACAGGCCGAACGAAGTGTCGTTGGCTTGAGCGAGCGCGTCTTCCAAATCGGCGTATCCAAGCACCGGAAGCGCCGGCGCGAACTGTTCCTCCCGCACGATCCGAGCGTCCCGCGCCGGTTCCTCGACGATCGCCGGTGAAACGAGATACCCGTCACGTCCGACATCCTCGGGACGAACCGTCGCAGGTCGGTGAACACGGAATCCGGCCGACCGCGCTTCGTCGAGCATTTCCTCGACGCGATCGCGCGCCTCGGCGCGGTGGACGGGGCCCATGGTCACACCTTCGGCAAGTCCGTCACCGACTACTTCGCTCTTCACGCGGTCGACGAGCGCTTCCACCAACGCGGGGACGCGCGACGAGGGGGCGTACACGCGTTTCACAGCCATGCAGACCTGGCCGCTAGTGATGAACGCGGCCTCTACGAGCTTCGACGCGAGATCCTCGTCGATCTCGACGTCGGGGCCGATGACGGCTGGATCGTTGCCTCCGAGCTCCAGCACGACAGGTTTGACCGAATCCGATGCCGTTGACATCACCGAGCGCCCGGCTAGCACGCCTCCCGTGAAGGAGATCATGTCGACGCCCGGATGTCCCACGAGCGCGCGACCCATGTCGGGGCCTGGTCCGTTGAGGGAGTTCACGACACCCGGCGGGAGAGCCGACGCCAGCGCGGCGATGGAAGCGAGAACCGCTCCGGGACACGTGGGCGGCGCTTTGACCACGACGGTGTTGCCCGTGAGCAGCGCCGGCAGGACCTTGTTCGCCATGACTGAGACCGGCCAGTTGAATGGCAGGATCGCAGCGACGACGCCGAACGGCTCATGGCGCACCCGTGTCTTTCGGCCCTGGCCTGCTTCGAGCACACGACCCGAAAGCGCTTCGACCGCGAGCGGTGCATATGCGGTCGCCATTCCGGCGATTGCGGAAGAGTCGAATTGAGCCTCCCACAAGACCTTTCCGTGCTCCTTCGTGAGCAAGGTGCCCAGGTCTTCGTCGGTCACTGCGGCCCCGGCAACTGCGGCGGCCTTGCACACGAGATCGGCCCGGTCCTCCGGCGCCATGGCCCCCCAACCGATCTGTGCCCGGCGCGCAGCGGCTACGGCGCGCCCTAGCTGCTCCGAGGACGCGGACGGAGCATGGAGGACCACTTCGCTCGGACGCACCGGGTTGGTCACCTCGTAGGTTCCCGCTTCTCCCGCAACCACCTCCCCGTCGATCACCAACCCCGGTGCAGCACCGGACGCGTCACCATTCACACCTCGTCCCACGACGGCCTCCTTGGGGAGAATGTCATTCTCCGCGGATGATACTTTCAGGGACCGATGCGTGACGAGGCCCGCTGAAGAGGTCTGAGTGGACGACGAGGCCCTGAGGGAACGGCTGGTGGAGTGCGCCCGCGAGCTCATGTGGGAGAGCGGCGGTCCCCGTTTCACCGTGGCCCAGGTGGTCTCTAGATGCGGGACCTCGCTCAAGAGCTTCTACCGGATGTTCACGGGCAAAGACGATCTTCTCGTCGCGCTGTTCCGCGACGACGCGCGCCGCGGCGCCGCCGCGCTTTCGCTCATGATCGACCGCGAGACCGAACCCTTGGAACGGCTAAGAGTGGCAGTCGTCGGCCTTTTCAGCTTGCTGTCCGTCGACGGCCAGCTGCTTTACGCCTCTTCCCTCGTGAGCGAGCACCTTCGACTCGCTGAGTCGCATCCCGACCAATTGCGCTCCGTACTTGCTCCCTTCGTAGACGTCTTCGAGATCGAGCTCACCGCTGCTCAGGAGTCCCGTGCGGTGCGCGAGGGCGATCCGGCGCGCGACGCGAGGACTCTCTTCCACCTCGTCACGTCCCATCTTCACGCGGTGGTCTGTCACCAGATCGACGATCCGCCCGGCAAAGTCGCCGAGGAACTGTGGAACTTCTGCAGTGCGGCTCTTCGCCCGGACCGAGCACCGGCGACTCTGTGAAGCTAGAGCCGTGAGCGTCCTACTCCCCGACCCGTCGCCGAGGCCGATCCGCGTACCTGTCATCTCGGTCGACGACCACCTGATCGAACCTCCCGATCTCTTCGAAGGACGTGTCGAGGCGAGGTTCGGGGACCGCGCACCGCACATCGTCGAAGAGAGCGACGGAAGCCAGGCCTGGCTTTACGAAGACCAGAAGTACCCGAACGTCGGGCTCAACGCCGTCGCGGGCCGCACGAAGGAGTCCTGGAGCATGGACCCCGCGCGCTTCGACGAGATGCGACCGGGCTGTTTCGACATCCACGCGCGCATCGCGGACATGGACCTGAACGGAGTTTGGGCGTCGGTGTGCTTCCCCTCGCTCGTCGCCGGTTTCTGCGGTGCCGTGTTCTCGAAGTCGAAGGATCCCGAACTCGGTTTGGCCTGTTTGCGGGCCTGGAACGACTGGCATCTGGATGTGTGGGCCGGCACGTACCCGGACAGGATCATCGCGTTGCAGCTTCCCTGGCTGAGGTCCGTCGAGCTCGCGGCAGAGGAGGTGCGTCGAAATGCGGCCCGCGGGTTCAAGGCCGTGAGCTTCCCCGAGTTCCCGGCCCAGCTCGGACTGCCGTCGATCTTCACTGGAGAATGGGACCCGTTTTTCGCAGCCTGCGAAGAAACTTCGACGGTTGTATGCCTTCATACGGGTGCGTCGGCGTGGGCGCCCCTTCCTTCCCCGGGCCCGCCGTTCGAGTTGTTGCCGACGCTCTTCCCGGTGAACGCGCTCATCGCCGCGGCCGAGTGGCTCTGGTCCGGAGTCCCGCTTCGTTTTCCGGGACTGTCGGTTGCAATGTCGGAAGGTGGGATCGGATGGGTGCCGATGCTCATCGACCGGGTCGATTACGTGCTCGAGCATTCGGCTTCCGGCAACGAGAGCACGTCCTGGCCGTCCGACCTCGCTCCGAGCGAAGTCCTCAAGCGCAACTTCTTCTTCTGCACCATCGACGACCCGTCGGTGATCGAGTTACGCCACCGAATCGGTATCGAGCACATAATGGTCGAGAGCGACTATCCGCACGCAGACTCGACGTGGCCCGACACACAAGAGGTCCTCGCCAAGTCGCTGTCGAGCCTCGACGACGACGAGCTCCGCCTGGTGGCAGCCGGGAATGCGGCGAGACTTTTCCGCCACCCGCTTCCGGCAAGAGACGATTGGCGGACACAAGCTGTCGGCGTCGGCCAAGCCGACGGTGGGCGATGAGAACCGCAGCGGCGACCCGTATCGTGACATGAGTCGCAGCGCCGTAGTCGACGCCGACGGACATGTCGTCGAACCCGAATTGGTCTGGAAGGAGATCCCCTCTCTTCACCGCCCACGCATCGAACGCGACGCACAAGGGTTCGAGCACGTGGTTGTCGGCGACACCGAAATTCTCGCCGTTCCACTGGGAACGCTCGCGACCCCGGGGAAACGCTTCAGCGAGCCCGACGACTTCCGTTCTCTGGCAGAAGCGCTGGAAGGGGGGTCCGACCCGAAGGTGCGTCTGGCGGACATGGATCTCGAAGGAATCGATCAAGCCGTCCTCTTCCCGTCCGTAGGTCTGTACTTCTGGGCACTGGAAGACGCCGACGCGGCGATCGCGATCGCCCGCGCCTATAACGACTGGCTGTGCGCGTATTGCGAGGAGGAGCCTTCTCGATTGTTCGGAGCCGCGATGTTGCCGGTACAGCAACCGGAAGCCGCCGTTCGGGAAATGCAGCGCGTGAGCGAGCTCGGCTTTCGTGCCATTTTCGTCCGTCCGAACCCCTGCAATGGACGGAGTCTCTCGCACAAGGTTTACGAGCCGATCTGGTCCACAGCCGAAGAGCTCGGGCTCGCAGTCGGCGTCCACGAGGGAAGCTCGGTAATCGTACCGACACTCGGATCCGATCGGCCCTTCAACCCGCTCATCCTCCATGCCGTCTCTCATGCTTTCGAAGAGATGCTCTCCTTCGCCCAGCTAGCGGCGTTCGGGATATTCGACCGTCACCCTGATCTCAAGGTCGTCTTCCTCGAATCAGGCGGCGGGTGGGTGCCGTTCTGGCTCGAACGACTGGACGAGCAAGCAGAAAGTTTCGGGGGTTTTTGTCCAGACATGAAGATGCGACCGAGCGAGTACTTCGCCCGCCAATGCTGGATCAGCTACGAGATCGACGAAAAGACGCTTCCGGCGCTGATGCCGCACATAGGCGAAGACCGGATCGTCTGGGGCTCGGACTACCCGCATCACGACGCGACGTTCCCGGGAGCCGTCGAAACATTGAGGCGTACCATCGGGCCGCTCAGCCCAGCCGTGCAGAACAAGATCCTCGGGACGAACGCAACACTCCTTTACGATCTCCCCGAACCGAGCAACCTCGGAGTCGTGCCTCTGAACGGCGCTGATTCGAGATGAGCCAATACACCGGACCAAACGACGACGATCCTGCCGGCGTGGCGACTGCTTACTTCGCCGCCATAAAGGGACACGACGCCGACGCCCTGCGACGGCTCTTCGCTCGCGAAGCGGAGCTCGTGACCGGAGGCCTCTCCGTTCGCGGTGCTGACGCGATCGCCGACTTCTACACCACAGGCGCGTTCACCTACGACGACCTTCTACCGAGCCCGCGCCCTCTCGAGGTAGATGGAGACACAGTGCACGTGGTGATCGACTTGCACATGGGTGGCGCCGACCACGTCGTTGCGGACACGTTCAGGATCACAGACGGGAAGATCCAACGCCTCGAAATCGAGTTCCTCACCGACGACGTTCTCGAGAGCATGCGAAAGAACCAGCGCGGCTCAGACTCGTAGTCGCTGAAACGATGGTGAGCCCTTCTCGAAAATCGGAGCCGAGAGCATTCGTCGACGTCGTCCGCGAAGCCGGACACAGGTACGGCGACACACCGCTGTACGTGAAGCCGGATGGATCTACCTTGAGCTACCGCCAGCTCGACGTCCTATCCGATTTGGCGGCGGCCGGGATGCGCGATCTCGGCGTGAGAGCGGGTGACGTGGTCGCTCTGCTTCTTCCGTCGGGACCTGTTTACGCGGTGGCGTACGCAGCCGCAGCGAAGCTCGGCGGTGTTACAGCGGGAATCAACGACCGCCTTTCCGCTCCCGAACGTGAGAGATGCATGAGTGTCGCCGAACCGCGCCTCGTGCTCACCTCTCCGGAGCTGCTTCCCACCGAGGATTTCTGGTCGGCTCGTCCGAGCCGTGGCGACGCGGTGGCGCCGGAGGTGATCAAGGTAAACGGCGATGCACCTCCAGAAGAGGCGCTTTCCGAAATACGAGCCCGAACGCGAAAGATTTCCGATCTGCCTGCATTGGTGACGGATCCCGTTCGACCCGTCGCGATCGTCTTCACCTCGGGAACCACCGGTTCGCCCAAGGGAGCTCTGTTCTGCGATCGCCAACTCGACGCGATCAGCAGGATCGACGGGCAACGCAGGTGGGGAGCGGGAGGGCGCGGGATCTCGTCCACCTCCTTCGCCCACCTGGGCTACATGACCAAACTCCCTCAAGTGCTGCGAGGAGGCGGGACGTCCTTTCTGATGGAGCGCTGGTCCGCCGGCCCCGCGCTCGAGATGGTGGAGCGGTTTCGGATCACGACCCTGGGTGGGATCCCGACCCAGATCGCGCTCATGCTCAGACACGAAAGCTTCGACGACACGGACCTCTCGAGCGTGCACATGATCGCCATGGGCGGTGGCCCGGCGACCGCCGCGTTGGTCCGAGAGGCAAGAGCGCGCTTCGAATCTCCCGTGGTGGTTCGCTACACGTGCACCGAGGCAGGTGTCGGAGTTGGAACGCTGCCGGGAGACCCAGAGCAAGACGCCGAGGAAAGTGTCGGGCGCGCGCGAGCAGGGGTGGAGATCACCATCCGGGCCGATGACGGGACGGTGCTGTCGAAATCGGGTGCACCGGTCGACGGCGGCGTGTCGGTCGAAGGCGGCGCTCCGGTCGACG
>DASPVS010000266.1:0-8145 GCA_035622235.1 Acidimicrobiales bacterium
ATCAGGACCACGTCGGCGGCGTCTCCCAACTGCTCCGACAGGGCAGCCGAAAGCTCCAAACCGCCGAAACCCGCTCCCAACACCAGAATCCTTATCTCAAAGACCCTACAGATTCGACCTCGATGCCGGGGAGTGCCGGCGTTGGATTCGGTGAGATGTTGGAGCGAGCGCGATTTCATACCTCTCGCCTAGGGTTACCAGTGATGTCACAACGACGAAAACGACATTCGGCCTCCCTGCCGGGCAAATCGAGGACGGCTGTCGACCACCATGAATGAAGGACACCTCGAGTTCCTCGCCAGCGCGGAATGGGCGCAGATGCTCCAAACAGATCTGTGGCCTTGGGTGGAGTCCGTCGGCGACCTAGGCGATGACGTCGTGGAGATCGGTCCGGGGCCAGGACTTACGACCGACCTACTTCGCGGCCGAGTCGCTCACGTCACTGCAGTGGAAGTGGACGAAGCGCTGGCCGCGGCCCTCAAACGTCGTCTCTCTGGCACGAACGTCTCCGTCGTGTCCGCGGATGCCACGCGCGCAAACCTGCCGTCTAACCGATTTTCGGCCGCCACGTGCTTCTCGATGCTTCACCACATGGCTGCCCCGAAAGATCAGGACGCCCTCTTCGAAGTGTTGCATCGGGCGCTTCGCCCCGGCGGGATTTTCGTAGGAGCCGATGCGATCGATATCGAGCCGATCAGGGCCGGTCACATCGACGACACCTTCACCCCTGTGCCGCCAGAGACCCTTCCGGAGCGATTGGCCAAAGCCGGATTCGGAGAGACCGAAATGGACGTCGGCGATTACCAGTTCCGCTTCGTCGCACGGAAAGTCGACGGCGCCTCCACGAGCGTGCCGTCTACCTAAGCCTTGTCCGGTCCCTAGCTCTAATCCGGGTAAAGGACGAAGCATCGGTAGGGATGACCTTCGGCGTGCCTGCGCCAGGTTGGATAACCGATGGCAATTCGCCGATCAGTTCTCTGAAAGTCACTCCCTCGCAGTCTCGAGCAGCCACCCGTCTTCCCCCCTCGTCTGCAACGTTTCGACGCTGAGCAACACCACCCGCTCCGCCATGGCAGTGACTTCCTCCTGGTCGAGCGAGTTGAGCCCGCTCATGACAGGGTCTTCCGTCTGGCCCCCAGGCTCAACGTCTTGGATCTCCTCGAATAGCGCAAGCAGGTCTGCCGTCAGGCCGGGGTTCAGTCCCGAGTCCCCGCTACCGGCTTCTGCCGCGAGGTCGCGGAAACTGGAGTTGAACACTGATGCCAAACGCTCGGTCAGACTCGACTTCTGAGTCCCGAGGTTGAGGAGAGTCTCGTACGCCTTCTCTTGTGCATAGTAAAGGGACATGCTCGTTGAGCCTAAGCGCGCACTCGCTCGCGTCTCATTAAGGATCACCCTCTTCTTCCAAGCTCTTTCCGCTCTCGGCCGTTCCCGTGCAGCACGGAACGTCCAGAGAGTCAGCAAGCCCTTTCCGGATGGTTGACTCGACCAAAGGGGAAGAGGCAGGGCATCCATCCGTGGTTCCTGCGCGGTGTACGTCCGTTGCGGCGACCGGGATCCGCAGACGCGCTGAATACTCGAGGCCGGTATGGCCGACGTGGGCTATTTAGCTGGACTTTCTCACCCGGGGTGTCGAGTCGCGTGGAGCTGGTGTGAAGCTGGCGGGGGAGGGCTCGAACCTCCAACCTCCTGATCCAAAGTCAGGCGTTCTGCCGGTTGAACTACCCGCCAGGGCTCAGACCAAAGAGGTTACCTGGCGATTGCCCATTCCCGGCAGCTAACCTGCGGCCCCGAAATGGGTTCGTTGATCAAGAAGCGCCGGAAGCGAATGCGCAAGAAGAAGCACAAGAAGATGTTGAAGGCGACACGCTGGCAGCGCAGAGCGGCCGGCAAGTAACTCTCTCCCGCTCCGAGCGACTGTGTGAATCGGAACGCAGCGAACGCGAGCAGTCTTCTCGATCACCCCCTACTCGTCGGAAGCACCAGGGGAGAACCTCGGTCTAACGGCACCCTCCGCCGGCTCCCACCCCGGGGGGACCGATCGAGTCTCGATCACAGGTGCATGCGAACCGCGAAGCGTGAGGAAGGGTCGATCGCCCAATCGCAGATCCTCGAGGCTCCCTTCGACGAACCACGTCGAACCACTTCCGGCCAGGCGTGGACGCTTTCCCGTCACGTTCCCCAGAGCGTCGCGCCAACCCACCAGGTCCGGCGCCACGATAAGAGCGGCCTCTTCGAGGTCGTTGTGATCTCCCGCAATCGAATGAGACCTCGACGATCGAGCCGCTAGCGCGTCCCAGGTCGCATAGACCCGCGGAGTTTCAACCCCGAACGGCGGGAGGAGCAAGACGAATCGGCGATGCTCGAAGTCGAGCGGTTCGAGGACGTCGCCCACGCCCGTTACCATCGCCCGCCCGCCGTCGACGCAGAAGGGCACGTCGGCCCCGAGACGACCAGCGGCCTCGAGATCCCTTAGGCCAGCCCATCGCAGAACGGCTGCGGCGTCCGCTGAGCCTCCACCAAGCCCCGCACCGACCGGAATTCTCTTTCGTATTCGCACTGACTCGCTTCGACCGACCAACGCCAAAGCACGGGCCACAATTCGATCGCCCTCCAAGCCCAAGTTGCCGAGACCGAGCCCACCGACGACTTCGTCCGCGATCGTCACCCCCACACCGGGTTGAATCTCGAGGATGTCCGCAAGATCGACCGTTACCATCTCCGCTTGGAGCTCGTGGTAACCGTCGGCACGGACGCCGGTCACCCGGAGCGAAAGTGTCAACTTCGCCGGTGCCGCCAATGTCACCGGCATGGACCTATGGCGGTCAGGTTCTTCGATCATCCGTCTTCGCTGTCTGCGTCACGACATTCGGCGAGACACCGAATGCGGCGAGCTTCGCCCACTCCTCCAGGGATAGTTCCTCGGCCCGAGAAGCCGCGGAAACCCCTGCGGCTTCAAATGCCTCTTGAGGCACTACGCCTGATAACGATCGCCTGAGCATCTTTCGTCGCTGACCAAACCCTGCCGTGATGACTTCGAACAGTCGTTCACGCGTCACAACCCCCTGCTCGACGGCACTCGAAGCAGCATTTTCGCCTCGCTCGAACCTCACGAGGACCGACTCAACGCGCGGCCTCGGCACGAAAACCGACGATGGTACGTGACCGATCACTTTTGTCCGCGCATAGAAGGCGACTTTCACAGAGACCGCTCCGTATGCCTTGTCGCCCACCCGAGCGGCCAAGCGCTCCCCCACCTCGCGCTGGACCATCACGAGACCGCGATTGATTGCCGGAGCGCGCTCGAGAACCCTCATGAGGACTGGAACCGCCACGTTATAAGGCAAATTCGCGACCAGTACCCACGGTCCGCCCTTGTCCTTGCTCCTGCTCTTGCTCTCGAGGAGATCCACCCAATCAATCGTGAGGGCATCGGCTGTCACAATTCGAACACCGCGAGGCTCGACGATCGATCTCAAAGCACTCAACAAATGTCTATCGATCTCAACCGTGGTGACATCGGCTCCCGTCTCTGCAAGCGCCAGTGTCAACGATCCGAGACCGGCCCCGATCTCGATAACACGGTCCCCCGGACCGACTTCGGCCAATCTGGCGATTCGACGCACGGTGTTCGGGTCTGCGACGAAGTTTTGACCCAGTGAACGACTGGGGCGGAGGCCTTCGGCCTCCAGCAATTCGTGAATCTGTTGACGTGAGAGCGTCACGTCGGTTTCTTCACCAGCTGATTGTTACCTCGATAACTCCGGTTTCCAGACTGGCCAGTTGTTCGAACGTTTCCTCGGCCAGATCGACGACGCGTCCAGGATTCGGAGCCTCGCGGTCGTCTACCAGGCACGTTACTGATGCGCCCGTGGAATCGTCGGTTACCGTCAGCGTCACACCGAATGGCAGAGATGGACTGGCGCACGTCCCGGGGGAGGCCGGGTACCAAGACGCCAGACCGGACAGATTGCTTTCCGAAGGAACGGGAGTAGACGCTGTGTCGGCCGCGGAAGGTCCCTGTGTGACCGGAATCGTGGTACTTGTCGAATCGCTCCCTGTGGAGGTGGCCTGCGGCGCAACAGTCGTCGTCGAAATTGGCGCGATCGTTGTGGTGTTCGTAGCGCTCGTGAGCGGACGTGAATGTGTCGCCCGGAGATCCGAGCGGCCCCGTTCTGGACTCGACGATTTGACGTCGACGACGAGCGACTGAATTCCCAGCCGCGAAGGATCGTCGTTGGTATTCGTGCGAATCGCGTATCGCGCGGCGGCCAGGCGACGAGCGGTGCTTCTGGGGTTTGTGAGCAGGAGGAGTGGCAAGACGAGCACGCTGATGCAGAGCATCAACCGAACGGCGGGCCACAGCCTCCCGGCGGCATGGGTTTTCAGAGGTACAACCTTCCAGTTGAGACCAGGGACTACCCGCGTCGAGATTCGAGCTGACCATACGCGGGGTAATCGCGGTGGGCAACTCCCTCGAATGGTCCAACGCGCAGCGTGGCCAGTCGGACACGGACGCTAGAACGGTCAGCGAGGCACCCGCGCTCATCTGACCGAGACGCGCGGCCGGAGCAGAGAAATCAAAGTTCGAGACCACTCTTTGTGACTGTTTGCTCATGGCTTTTGTGATCGTTTTTGTGATCTCGTCTCGGACACGATGTGAACCCGCTCTTATTCGGGTCGGAAGAGCGCGTATGCAGCCGCAGTGGAAGATGTCGCGAGAGTTTGTGGTGCAACCCCCCGCTCTCTGGCTATCGCTTCGCCTACGAGTGAGACCCAGGCAGGCCTGTTCGTTGCCCCTCTATGGGGAACAGGGGCAAGGAAGGGTGCATCCGTCTCTACGAGGAGACGCTCCGACGGGCAGAACCTAGCCGCCGCTCGAACATCTGCTGCTCCTTTGAACGTGACGATTCCACTGAATGAAAGGAACGCCCCGAGATCGAGGCAACGTCTCGCCTCCTCGGTTCCTCCGGTGAAGCAATGCATCACCGTGCGTTGGGGCACTCCTTCTGACTTCAACACAGCAAGCGTGTCGTCCCAGGCGGATCGACTGTGCACAACGAGCGCAAGACCGAGCCGGTTGGCCAACGAAATCTGTTTTGCGAACGCCTCGCGCTGCGAATCGCGAGGCGAATGGTCGTAGTGGTAATCGAGACCGCATTCCCCCACGGCGACGACCATGCCCGGCTCCTGCTCGAGAACTCGATCGAGTACTTCTTCTATCTCGTGGGTCCCCTTCGATGCTTCGTGGGGATGCAGGCCTACAGTCGCCCAAGCGTCGAAAGCCCCGACTCCGCGTGAACCGTCTTCTGACTGGCTCCCCTCGAGGCCGCTGTCTTTCAGCGATCGAACGAGTTCGACGGCTTCGCGGGAAGTCGAGGCGTCCGTTCCAACGCATACCAGTGCGTTTACGCCGGCGTCGACGGCCTCTCGTACCAAATCGGTCGGGTCGGCATCGCCGCTACGATATTCATCCTGAAGGTGACAATGAGAGTCGAACCAACTCGGCCGTGAGGGTGTATCGGTCATATCTCGGTCATATCTCGGTCATATCCTCTCAGTCATGGCGTCGAGGAAAGAGCGGGGGACCTTTTTCAACCGGGACTCCACCGGGGTAACCGCCCCAGGCGGCGTCATCGGGTAGTCGGCAATCGGACGGCGCGCCGGGTAATCCGATCCGACGCCATATCTCAGCCGCCGTCGCGGGCATCGCCGGGGTCACCAACAACGCCACGATGCGGAGAGCTTCGAGGGCGCTCCCCAAAACGGCGTCGACTTGCGGACCAGGATCGGACTTCCAAGGCTCTTGAGACTCGAGTTCCGCGTTCGTCTCACGAATGAGAAGCCAAGTCGATTCGAGGGCTGCGTACGGTTGGGCTCGTCCCCACGCGGCGACGGTCTCCTGGACGACCGACTCGGAGGTCGCGCAAAGTCTGCTTCGAGGATCCGGAGCGGGCCCGATGCCGCCGCACTTGGACCCGACTACGGTCGCCACGCGTGCAAGCAAGTTTCCCAAGTTGTTCGCCAGGTCTGCGTTGTATCGGATCGTAATCCCCTCGTAGGAGAAGTCTCCGTCCGCTCCGAGGGGAGTATCTCGCAGGAGGTGGTACCTCACGGCGTCGACACCGAAGTCGTCGGTCAGGGACTTGGGAGTGATATCGCTCAATCGGATCCCGGAGTCGTCATTGTCGAGTTCCTTTATTCGCGTCTTGGACAGACGACTACCACCAACGAGCAACCATCCGTGGACCAAGAAATGTCGAGGCGGTTCGACGTCGGCCGCCATGCACATCGCGGGCCACCAAACACAATGAAAACGGATGATGTCCTTGCCTAGAAGATGGTGCACCACCGGCCAGAACTTTTCGTACCGTGCTTGTCCCGCGTCGGTTTCGTCGCCATAACCGATTCCCGTGAGGTAATTGATCAGTGCGTCGTACCAAACGTAGAAGACATGTCGATCGTCCCAGGGCACCGGCACTCCCCACGAGATCGAGGTCCTCGTGATCGAGATGTCCTGGAGGCCGCCGCGAATGAACCCGAGTGCCTCGTTGCGCTTGCCTTCTGGAGCGATCGCGTCCGGGTGCTCCGCGTACCACTTCTCCAACCGATCACCGAACGCGCTCAACTTGAAGAAGTAATTCTCCTCCTCGAGCCATTCGACCGGTCGCAGGTGATCAGGGCATATCCTGCCCTCGAGCAGCTCCGACTCGTCTTTGTAGGCCTCACAACCGACGCAGTACCAACCCGCATAGGTTCCGAGCTCGATCCACCCGTTGTCGTGTATCCGCTGGAGGAACTTCTGCACGGCTCGATGGTGCCGCCGCTCACTCGTACGGATGAAGTCGTCGTTCGAGATGTCGAGACCGTGCCAAGCCTCCACGAACCGCGGGGCTACGCGATCCACCCACTCCTGCGGAGTCACACCATGCTCTATCGCGGCCCGTGCGACCTTCTCGCCGTGCTCGTCGGTGCCCGTGAGGAAGAACACGTCATCGCCCATGAGGCGATGCCACCGAGCGAGTGCGTCGGCGTTCACGGTCGGGTAGGCGTGACCGATGTGGGGCACGTCGTTGACGTAGTAGATCGGGGTGGTGACATAGAAGCTCGACACAGGACAAAGGGTACTGACCGTCACCCCGCGAGCCGACCGATCTCGGACGTGAGCGCAGGGCTACGAAGCAGGGTGCAACACGAAGGCTCGTAGGCCTGAGCGGCGCAGCCTCTCGGGCGAACGCCGCTCAGCCGTGGCAACCGCCTACCAATTGGCTACGTGGCAACCGCCGAAGCCGGTCCGCTCGGTGTAACGCTGGTGGTACTCCTCGGCGGGCCAGAACGTCGACGCGGGCACTATGTCCGTGACAATGGGACGGCGGAACCGGTCCTGAAAACGTTTCGCCGAGTTCTCCGCTATCTGCTTCTGCTCGGGGCTGTAAAAGAAGATTGCCGACCTGTACTGCGTGCCGACGTCCGGTCCCTGACGGTTTGGAGTCGTCGGGTCGTGGTGGCGCCAGAACTGCTCGAGCAGGTCCTCGTAAGAGATCACTTTCGGGTCGAAAGTGACGAGGACCGCCTCCGCATGACCTGTCCTTCCACTGCATACCTGCTCATACGTCGGGTGGTCGACGTTTCCGCCGGAGTATCCCGAAATAGCGTCCTTCACGCCGTTCAGGTGCCTCAGGAAGTCCTCCACTCCCCAAAAGCAGCCCGCAGCAAAGGTCGCAAACTCAAGTCCCTCAGGGGCATCCCCCGGCTGGATCGCGTCACCCTGTGTCGTGTCGAGACCTCTGGACCTCACGTTTGACTCCTCTCCTTCTCCGAATTCTCGTCTTTCTCAGACTTCTTGCTCCCGCTCGTTCCGGGCTCCGGCTCAGGACATCCGTTGGGACGCGAACTCATGCCTGTACCGATCGTGGTTTCGGACAAATGGGGACTACCGGAACAAGCCGCGTCGTGCGAAACGCGCAAAAAAGCCGCCGCCAGTCCTCTTCACCCGCCACTCCTAACGCCGGGGACGGCCTTTCCATTCCGCACATTCCGAACTTCGAACCTCCTAGTTAGGGAAGGGGACCGACTCGTTAGGGAAGGGGGACCGACTCGTTTGGGAAGGGACGGGGTGATTCCCGTTCAGCGCGATCCTTCCGC
>DASPVS010000267.1:0-3478 GCA_035622235.1 Acidimicrobiales bacterium
TCGACCCTCGAAGAGCCAGGCACGCAATTCGCGCTCTTGCACGCGAGCCAGGCGGGTCACTTCGCGGGGGTTGCTGGCCGAGCGCTGGATCAATGCCAGCGTCTGCAGAACCGAGTCGTGTACGTGTGCAGCCATGTCCGCTCTTTCCTGAGTTCGGACTCGCTCCCGGCGTTCGTCCGTAAGGTCGCGAACGAGGCGCAGCCACCAGGGCCCGAAAACGACGATGAACCCCACCAGGACAGCACAAGCGGCTCCGAGCGATCTGAGTGTTGCAAAGGTTGGGTGGCGGGTCGCTACGAGACCCGTCAAGCCGACCACGACAAGGGCGATACCGAGTACGACCCGTGCCACCGTCGCTCGCCGCGACTGCGTGGCCGACACACCGACGAGCGGAGTTTTGTCGATGAGCTCGCGCAGATCCGCTTTTTCGTCCTCGTCCGCTGAGCGCCAGACCACCACGAGGCCGGCGACAGCGAGCCAGTTCGGCCAGATCAGATTCGACGCGAACGTGAGGCCGAGAGCGTCGAGCGCGAGCAGAAGGCCCACCAGGCCGGTGGCGAATGCGACTGCGTAGGCGAGGGATTCGCGATCTGACAGAGCCCGTCGAGCGATCGGTACCGAGCTCCCCGAGCGGGGTATCAAGAGCCAAGCGAGCACGTACAGCGCTAGCCCCGATCCGGCGAAGACGGCTAGGACGACGAAGATCGCCCGGAACAAGGTGGCGGATCGTCCTGTGTACTGCGCCAATCCTCCCGCGACTCCTCCGATGAAGCGATCGTCGCGGCTGCGGCGTAGGGGGCCGCGAAGACTTCTCGTCAGCCTGCGGACGTGTCGTCCCGGCTGGTGATCCGATGCCGGATCCGGGTCGCGCGGCGGTGCCGGCGCCCGGTCCGCAGGGCTGGGTCGGGATTGGACGATGTCTCGATGATCCCACGGCCAGGCGGTTCCAACTACGAGGGGTATCCCTGATCCGCTTTGCCCGGTCCAGGGGTCCGCTCGGGGTGATTCCCAATGGTCGGCGAACCCCCTCACGCGGATCATTTCGGTATGGAACCAAGCGAGACCGAACCAAACGAGAAGGAACCAGGCGAGACCGAACCAAACGACAAGGAACCAGGAGAGACTGAACCAACAGAAACCGAAGGACGTCACTCGGCAAGGCCGCTACGTCGCGACACCAGGAACCGGATCCTCGGTGGCGTAGCGAGCGGTCTAGCCGACTACCTGGGAGTCGACCCCGCGGTGATGAGGATCGCCTTCGTGGTCCTTACGGTTTTCGGCGGATCGGGGATCCTTCTCTATGTGGCCGGATGGGTCCTGATACCGGAAGACCGAGGACCCTGGACCGGGCCGGCAGGAGGTGGGCCCGAGGACGGTGGGACGAGCACTCGATTGGCGGGCGAAGCCGACGACCCGGCCACTGGCGTCTATTCACGCTCGCTCGCCGACGAGTGGCTGTCTTCCCGCGACCACCAGCCCCGACGCTCGTCTCGGATCCTCCTCGTCGGACTGGGTGTCGCAGTTGCCCTGATTTTTTTGAGCGGCGGCCCTTGGTGGTGGTCCGGACCGGGGGGCCATTGGTGGTGGGGCCGCGTCGCAACGGGCGGTTTCACTGCGATCGTTCTCGTCGCTGTCGTGGCAGGAGTGTTGATCGGGCATAGGCGCCACGATCACGACAACTCCGGATCGCAGCTCGGCTGGGTGGCCCTCGGGGCGCTGGCTGCGCTCGCGACCGTTGTCGGCTTGTCGATCGGAACGGCCTTCGCCGCGGAGGCTCTGACCGGCGTTCCGATGAACGGTGGGATCGGCCAGAGCACGTGGCGCCCCACAGCCGCCAACCAGGTCTCCTCCCATTACCAGATGGCGATCGGAAATCTGGTCGTCGACCTCAGCCAGGTCGACTTCTCACCCGGCAGCACCCACTCGGTCACGGCGACAGTCGGGATGGGCCACGTCCTGGTAGAGGTCCCGCCCGGGCCGACCGTGAACGTCAACGCTCACAGCGGTGTCGGTGACGTGACGATCTTCGGGCAGGACGACGGAGGGATCGGGACGCAGCGCACGGTGGTATCGGACGGGATGACCAGCGGAGTCGACTTTCACCGGACCGCGCAGATAAACCTCCACGCGGAAGCCGGTCTGGGACAGGTCCAGGTCGTACGATCCTCTTGAGAGAGCGGTTTCCGACCGCCCGGTCTTGTGATCAGCGGTCCGGCTGCGGGGTGACCCGGAGGTATGGCTTGAGAGCCTTCCAGCCCTTCGGGAACTTGCCCTTGGCGTCCTCGTCGGACACTGCGGGGACGATGATCACGTCTTCGCCCTGCTTCCAGTTGATGGGGGTCGCGACCTGGTAGTCAGCCGTGAGCTGGAGCGAGTCGAGCACACGAAGCACCTCTTCGACGTTGCGCCCGGTCGAAGCGGGGTATGTGATCATCAGCTTGACCTTCTTGTCGGGGCCGATGATGAACACCGAACGAACGGTAAGCGTGTCGCTCGCGTTGGCGTGGATCATGTCGTAGAGGTCGGCCACCTTGCGGTCTTCATCCCCGATGAGCGGGAAGTTGAGCTCCTGGCCCTGGGTCTCCGCTATGTCCTTCGCCCACGAGTTGTGAGACTCGACCGAATCGACCGAGATGCCGATCAGCTTGGCGTTGCGCTTGTCGAACTCGGCTTTCGCCTTTGAAAAGGCGCCGAGCTCGGTCGTGCACACAGGCGTGAAGTCCTTGGGGTGGGAGAACAAGACCCCCCACGAGTCGCCGAGCCATTCGTGGAAATTGATGGTGCCCTCGGTGGTGTCAGCCGTGAAGTCAGGGGCGGTGTCGCCCAGGCGGACCGTCATGTTTGCCTCCTGCTGGAGTCTCTCGGAAGAACGAGACTTGATGTCGATCGACACTCTAGCGGCGTCCGAACCAATTGTCGACCGGCTGGGTCGACTTTCGACAGTGAACCCGGTCGGTGGGAGAATGCTGGCGTATGCCCGCTTCAGAGACATCCTCCACGGCCAGCGCTTCCGAAAGCGCAGGTCCGGTACAGATAACGACGGACGGATCTGTCTACATCGTCTCCATCTGCCGTCCCGAACGACGAAACGCCGTGGACAGTTTCACGGCCAATGCCCTCCTCGGCGCGTTCGAAGATTTTGAAAAGGACGATCGGGCTTTCGTCGCGATCCTCACCGGTTCGGGCGAAACGTTTTGCGCCGGTGCCGATCTCAAGGCCTTCAGCGAAGGAGATCGCAGGCCTGTGACGATCGAAGGCCCGGGACCCATGGGCCCCACGAGGCTCGAGCTGTCGAAGCCGGTCATAGCCGCGATCGAAGGCCACGCCGTCGCTGGTGGCCTCGAGCTGGCGCTGTGGTGCGACCTCAGGGTGGCTGCCACGGACGCGATCTTGGGCGTGTACTGCCGCCGCTTCGGTGTTCCCCTGGTCGACGGCGGAACCGTTCGCTTGCCGCGACTTATCGGCCAGAGCAGTGCGC
>DASPVS010000268.1:0-6871 GCA_035622235.1 Acidimicrobiales bacterium
CGAAAACGAGGACAAGGGGTGCGGGCTTGAAGAGGACCACAGGGCTCGATCCCTCCATCACCATCGAGAAGAGGATGGCCCCGAGCGCCCCCGCCACCGCGATCGGCGTCATGCGGTCGACTTTGTTCATGATGGTGCTCCTGATCCCGGGGTTCGCGGCTCCTCCTCGGTCTGTTGACCGTCGGAGTTGTCGCGAACGAGATGCAGGCGGAAGTGGTCGTAGACGTCGGGGTCTTCCGCGAGCCTTCGTGAGATGGCCAGGACCGTCGCGCGGAAGATCTGGATGCGCTCCGTCAACTCTTCGATGGTCTCGTGCACGACGTACTTCGTGCCGTTGGTCAGCGTCAGGACCGTGTCGGGCGTTTGCTCCGCGCGTTCGATTAAGTCCGGGTTGACCGCGATCCGTTCACCGTTCAACCGCGTCAGCGAGATCATCCGTTCTTCCCCTGCCGGTTAGGACGGTTCACGCCGTCCGGTTCGCGAACTATCGGCGCCTGAGCGAGGCGTCTTGAGGTTCAGATCGCTTCGGTCAGAAGTTCGGCGTTCAGACTCGGATCAATCTCTGGCGGGACCTGGACGCTGATGCTCGGCGGACCGTCGCCGCGCTTCTTCGATCATCTTTTCTATCTCAGCGCGTCTCGCCTGCTCGCTATATGTGCTGAGAACCCGTGTGAGTATGGCCCCTGCGATCCAACAGACGAGTACCGCAGCGATGAAACGTACCAATGCGCTCACAGCGCTGATGTCGCCGTGAACGATGTTCGGAACCATCGGCAGTGAGATCAACACCGCCGCGGCGAGCACTAGCTCCGGTCGCTTCACGCCCACTGTCTCACGCCCACTGTCTCACGCCCACTGGCTCATGCCCATTGTCTCATGCACCCGTCTCATGAGGTCCTGTCTCATGGCCCCGTCTCATGAGGTCTTCGATCGTTGCGGCCCAGCGTTGAGGTGAAGCGATGCTGTCGTCGATCCTTGCCACGGGTATGCCTGCGGCCAGGACCGCGGCAGGGCTCACCGTGCAGTCGGCACCTTCCACGGCCAACGCGTCCACTCCGCCGATCGATCGCGCCCACGCTGCAATGTCTTCGGGCTTGACCGTTGCATCGGCGACTCCCCAAACAGACGTCGGTTGGAGGGCGTCCAGGACTCTCTGACCCCAGGCATATCCCCGTCGTGAAACAGGGACGTCGACTGCGATCACAGCAACCGACGACCGCCGCCAACCGGGGCAACGTTCCGCCGCTTCGGAGCTCGACCGCGCGACGAGATGAGCTGGGAGCACGCGATCGCCGCTAGCAGAAACGATCGGAACAGCCGAAGGGTCGAGACCGAGCTCTTCTGCGATCGACGTCGCGACCCGACGGGCGCGCGTCCTAACTCCGACGACCGCGATGACGCTCCCACGTCGAGTGGGCAACTGCGGTGCAGAGGGCAGGGATCCAAACGCCGCGACGAGCATCTCGGTAAGGCTCCGACCCTCTTCCACCCCCCGACTCACGGTCTCGACCATGCTCTCGTCGAGGCCGACCTCCCAGAGTTGGTCGGCCAGAGCTATAGGTACCGATGTCTCGCCCGATTCCAGTGCCGCCAGATGTCGTGGGGCGGTCGGAGCGGGCTGCCTTTCGGGCGTTGCGTTTTGCCGTTCGGTGCCTGCGGGATGCGACGCTTGCCGCCCTCGCGCTGCGAGCTCTTGTCGCAAGTCGATGACATCGGCCGAACTGTCCGCGGCCGCCGAACTGTCCGCGGCCGCCGAACTGTCCGCGGCAGCCGAACCGTCCACGATGGCCGAGTCCTCGAGGAGCTCCACGTCTTCGACGAAGTCGCTGTCCTCCAGCGGATGCCCTTCCTGTGACCCCCTTCTTGCTCGCGTGCCCTGGGTAGATGCCAGATGCCGGCCAGGTCGGGAAGGGCTTTCGGCGGTGTCGATGTACTGCGCGATCTCGCTCTGGAGATCGAGTACATCGGAGCTCGAGCCGAGCCCCGCTGCCACGCGCTGGAGCACGTCTTCGAATGCCGGGCCGCTCTTCGCGAATCCGGTGACCTCGTTCGAGTCGGTTGTCGCTTCCGCCAGCGAAGCGAACGGGTCGCGCCCAGGGTTGTCTGCTGACTCTTTCACCGGCACAAGTACCGATCCCTTGACCGACTTGTTCAGAGGTGAGGGAGAACCCCGTTCGTCCTCGCCTGCAGGTTCAGATTTCGCGTGCGCGGGCCGAGGTTCCACTTGCAACCGGAAGTGCTGGTGGGCGAAGAAACCCATCACACCGCCCTGTCGCGAGCGCTCTGCTTTGACGATCTTGGCCTTCGGCCCGACCTCGTGGTTGATCCGCTCGAGCAAGGACTCGAGCGACGGGCCCTCAAACAGCGTCGGCTGTGCTGACAATGTTCACAACTCCGATCCGGTCGAGCTTGACCTGAGGTCCGAGCTCGCTGACTGACATGATCCCGAGCCGCGGCATTGCGGCTCCCAGAAGGCGCCTCAACGCTGGTCGCAGTTTCGAAGCGCAAACGAGCACCGGCTCCCGCCCTGCTTGCTCCGCCTGGTTGGTGAGATCGTGGACCTCGCGCACGAGTCCTTCGGCCAGCGCCGGGTCGACTGCGAGGACGGTTTCGGGATCTCCTGGCCGCACGGCTTCGGAGAGCCCGCGCTCTAGCGCAGCGTCAAGCGTGATGACCGGCAGAACGCCCTCGCGTGCATACTGAGCGGAGATCGCAGGACCGAGAGCTACGCGTGCCGCTTCGAGCATCCCTTCGTGGTCTTTCGACTGGCGCGCCCTTTCTGTGACCGCTTCGATGATCCGGCTCAGGTCCCTCACCGGAACACCCTCGTCGAGCAGTGCACACAGGACTTTGTGGAGCTCGGTCAAGCTCACCTGCGCGGAGGTCATCTCTTCGACCACGGCCGGGTCCGTGGTCTTGAGCACGTCCAAAAGGATTCTCACCTGCTGCGCAGACAAAAGCCTTCCGGCATTCGCTGCCGCGACCTCGCCGAGATGGGTGGTTATCACCGAAGAACGGTCGATCGCTGTGGCTCCCGCGACGAGAGCCTGTTGACGGAGCTCCGCCGGGACCCACTTGGCCGGCAGTCCGAACACCGGCTCGGCTGTCGGCTCGCCTGGTAGAGATTCGAGCCCACCGCCGATCGCGAGCATCCTGCCCGGCGGGGCGGTTCCGCGCGCGACCTCCACACCGTGGAGTCGGATCGCATAACTGTCTTGGGGAAGCTGGACGTTGTCGCGCGTGCGGACCGGGGGGATGATGAGTCCCTTGTCGACGGCTAGCTTGCGCCGTAGCGCCTTCACGCGGTTGAGCAGGTCTCCTCCCTTGTTCTCGTCGACCATGTCGATCAAGGTGACCGCCAGCTCGAGCTCGAGTGGCTCGACTCTCATCTCGGCAGCGAGCGCCTGCGGTGTGTCCGCCACGGGGGTCGCCTCTTCCGTGGCCGCTTCTACGACTTCGGCAGCGCGGGCGGTGGCGGCGGCTCGGTTACCGGTTAGCCAGACCGCCACACCGATCACGAAGAACGCCAGGTGCGGGAGCCCTGGCACCAGCGCAAGGCTCGTCATCACGACTCCCGCGATCTGAAGAGCCCTGTATTGGCGAGCCACCTGGCCCAACAGATCCGTTCCGAAGTCCTCGTCGTCGGTCGCAGCTCTTGTAACTACGAGTCCGGTCGATATCGAGAGGAGCAAAGCAGGGATCTGTGAGACGAGGCCGTCACCAACGCTCAGGAGGCTGTAGTTGTGCACTGCCGCGCTGATCGTCTCGTGACGCTGGACGATTCCGACCGCGAACCCTCCGACGAGGTTTATCGCCGTGATGACCATCGCCGCGATCGCGTCGCCGCGCACGAACTTGCTTGCGCCGTCCATCGCGCCGTAGAAGTCGGCTTCGTCGCCGATCTGTTGGCGGCGTCTGCGCGCTTCCTTTTCATCGATCAAGCCGGAGCTCAGATCCGCGTCGATCGCCATCTGCTTCCCGGGCATTGCGTCGAGGGTGAAGCGCGCGGCGACCTCTGCGACGCGCCCGGCGCCGCTCGTGACCACGACGAACTGGATGACGATCAGGATGAGGAATACCACCAGGCCGATGACGAGCTGTCCGCCGACCACGAAGTTCCCGAAGCTTCCGATGACCGCCCCCGCATAACCATGAAGGAGCACCAGCCGCGTAGCGCTCACGTTCAGCGCGAGCCGAAAGAGCGTCGCGACGAGCAGCACGGACGGGAAGACCGAGAAGTCGAGGGGCCGTTTCACGTGCATCGTCATGAGCAGGATCACGACGGCTGCGCTTATGTTCAAACTGATCAGCAGATCGAGAAGGATCGTCGGCATCGGGACGACGAGCATCACGACGATGGCGACTACCGCTGCGGGTACGCCGATAAGACCGGTACGGTTCCGCATTAGACCCCTGGCGCGACGTAGATACTCCGGCTTGCCGCTCCGTGGCAGTACTCAGCGCCGTCCTGGCCTGGCATTGCGATCATCGGCCTCCGTTCACGCAGCCTTGAGCTGCCGCCAGGACATACCGCGCAGAGCGTTCGTCCGGAGAGCACTCATAGCGTTCAACTCAGGTGTGGCAGAGCTAGTTGGTCAAGGCGGAAAGAGGTCGTGCCGAAGGAGCTTGCATGGTCATGCTGGGCTCCCCTCCCGACGCGGCCGAGCGGAGATTTTTCGTTCCCGCCGAATACACGGCTCGACAGACCCCCGAGTACTTCGAGGACGAAGTCGACGACGATGTCGTGCACCAGCCCGACGTCTATGCCTTCGTCTCGCGACTGGCGGCTCGCGCCGGGTGCACGACGATCATCGACGTGGGCTGCGGACGCGCCCGCAAGTTGGTCGAGCTGGGCGACAGGTACCGGACCATCGGTGTGGACTTCGGGTCCAACATCGAGTTCTGCCGGGGCAACTATCCCGATTCAGCCTGGATAGAGCTCGATCTCGAAAGAATGCCCCTGCAGATCGACCGACAGATGGCGGCGTCGGCTGCGGTCGTCTGCTCGGACGTCGTAGAGCACCTCGGGGATCCGACGATGTTGCTGCAGAGCATCTCGAACCTCCTGCAGTACTCACCGTTCGCCGTGATATCGACGCCGGATCGTTCGCGCTGTCGGCCTCCGGGACACGCAGGTCCCCCGGACAATCTGGCGCACATACGGGAATGGACGTTGGAAGAATTCGAGCGCCTTCTCGAGTGGGCGGGTCTCACGATCTTGTCGATCGGGCGGACGAGATCGAACACCGCTTCAAGCGAACGCGCCACGCTCGTCGCGGTCGTGACCGGTGCGAATTCCCCGAAGCTCGAGCCGGCGCCGGATGAGTTCACCGTCCAGGCGGTCATGTGCGCGTTCAACGAGTGCGACGTCGTCGTGCCGGTCGTGAGGAGACTTCTCGATCAGGGAGTGCGCGTGCACGTCATCGACAATTGGTCGGAGGACGAAACCTACGAACGCCTCGAGGCCCTGGGTGAGCGGGCCCTCACCCTCGAGCGGTTCCCGTCAGAGGGACCGGTCCCGACCTACGCATGGATCCCGCTACTGCTCCGGGTGGAGGAAGTCGCGATCAGGAGCGAGTGCTCCTGGGTTCTGTTCCAGGACGCAGACGAAATCCGCCAGACGCCGTGGCCCGGCGCCTCGTTGCGCGACGGCCTGTGGTTGGTCGACCGTCTCGGGTACACGGCTGTCGACCACACGGTCGTCGAGTTCCATCCGGTGGACGACGGGTTCTTGGACGGCACCGATCCCGGGGCGCATTTCCGTTTTTGTGAGTTCTCCTCGAAATCCGGCCACGACCGCGAGGTCAAGGCATGGAAAAACCTCGGACAGCGGGTCCTGCTCGCCGAGACAGGTGGCCACGAGGCGTCTTTTTCGCTCAGGAGGGTCTTTCCGTTCAACTTCCTCCTACGCCACTATCCCATCCGCTCTCAGGAGCACGGGGAGAGAAAGCTGTATCGCGATCGCGTGCCGCGCTGGAACCAGTCAGAACGTCAAATGGGCTGGCATGTGCAGTACGACGACGTGGACAGCAGGCAGAGTTTTCTCCGAGACCCGGCGCAGCTTCTCGAGTTCGACGACACTTCGTTCTGGACCGAGTACCTGATCGAGAGGCTCGTCCGCATGACGGATCCCGGCGCCGTTCTGATGGCGGGCCGCGGCTGATCCTTCCTCTCCTTCCTCGGTTCGAGGCTCGGAGGGGTGCCACGGGGTTTCACTTTTGGTTGCTTATGGGCCCAGTGGCGCTTGTGGCGCAGTTTTCCACAGGCGATCGCCACAATCGCCACAAGCCGCATATGCACCCAATTCCAAGAACAGGTGCACGGGCTTAGCGGGCATAGCAGGGGCACGGGCGCAGCAGGAGCACGAGCGGGGCGGGAGCTGGGGCAGGCACGGGCCTGTAGCAGGACCCACGAGAGGGCAGCGGGCCGAGGGGCAGCGACTCCTCAGGAGAGCCCGGCTGGAACCTCCGCCTCGAGGGCTCCCTCCGCCGAGATGGTCTTCTGACGGAGTGTCGCCCACTTGAGCGCCACCAGCAGCTTGATCACCCACCACCCCGGGTCGATCTCCCCCTTCGCCAAGCTCATCCGGCTCGAGGTCGCGGCGGCGTGGTGGTTGTTGTGCAGTCCCTCTCCGGCGACGAGCCAAGCCAGCCACTGGTTGTTCGTGGCGAGGTTGTCGAAGGGCCGGCGTCCGAAACGGTGTCCGATCGCGTTTATCGCCCCGCCGCCGAGAAGGTACGTCGCGGCATGGACGGCGGCAGCGATCAAAGCCAACTCCCACCCGATGAGGAGGACGAGCGCACCGAAGCCCAAACCCAGTCCGACCAACGCGTGGTCGAAGAGGATCTTGTCCCAGCGGTCGGGCGGTAAG
>DASPVS010000269.1:0-4534 GCA_035622235.1 Acidimicrobiales bacterium
GGCGCGCGGTCCTGTCCACATTCGCTCTCGGTACCGGCCATGAAATCCTCGAATTCCCGATTCGACAAGGAACGACGGATTGGACACAGGTGGACGGCGCGCGGGCAGGGGTGGTGGTGGTCTCCTACCCGAACTATCTCGGTTGCCTCGAAGACCTCACAGCCGCCAGAGAGCTCTGCGATCGCAGCGGAGCACTCCTGGTGGTCGCCTTCGACCCGGTTTGCGCGGGTCTGCTGCGCTCGCCCGGCGACTTCGGAGCCGACGTCGTGGTGGGAGAGGGACAGGCATTTGGAATGCCCCTCGGATTCGGGGGACCGTATCTCGGTCTGTTCGCCTGCAGCGAAGCACATGTGCGCCGAACGCCGGGACGGCTCGTAGGACAGACCGTCGACGTGGAGGCACGTCGCTCGTACGTGACGACGTTGCGAGCACGGGAACAAGACATAAGACGCGACAAGGCCACTTCCAACGTATGCACGAACCAGACACTGATGGCGGTCACTGCGGCGATCCAGCTTGGATGGTTGGGCCCGGAGGGTTTGGCTCAAGTTGCATTGCGATCGGCGCGCGGTGCGCACTACTGCCGCGAAGCCATGTTGAGTGTTCCCGGTGTCGAGCCGCTCGTGAGCGCCCCGACCGTGCGCGAATTCGCCCTCAGGGTCCCAATCGATGCGCACGTGGTCGTGGAGCGACTCGCAGAGGAGGGTTTTCTCGCCGGAATACCCCTCTCCCACGATTACGTGTCCGAGCCGGGCGGAGGTCTTCTGGTCGCGGTGACGGAAAGACGTAGCCGCGCAGAGGTCGACGCTTTCGTCGCGACCTTCGACAAGGCGGTGCGCTGATGCCCGATCGCATCGCACCCAACAGGGGTGACGAGTCGCCGAAGTCGGAACCCGATCGGGATCCGGAAGGGGAGCAGGAAGTGAACAGCGAGGTCTTCGAACTGGCGGCCGGTGGGCGCGCGTCCAGCGCACCGCTCATGGGAAGGGACAGCGAACCCACCTTGTTCGAGCTCTCGCAGCCCGGACGTCGTTCGTGGCAGTTGCGTTCAGATGATTTTCCCGAAGAGCCACCTGAAAGGCTGGTTCCGTCCGAACATCTCCGGACGAGCCCGCCCAGGCTCGCAGAGGTTTCTGAGCGCGACCTGGTCGCGCACTTCACCCGCCTGAGTCACCGACAATTCTCGGTCGATCTGGGGGCCTATCCGCTCGGCTCCTGCACGATGAAGTACAACCCGAAGGTCTGTGACGCCGTCGCCGGGCTCGACGGGCTCGCGAACGTTCACCCCGGGGCGCCGGTGTCCACGATCCAGGGTTGGCTCGAGCTGCTCGTGGAGCTCGAACGGTGGTTGTGTGAGATCACGGGGATGAGCGCCGCCACCTTGCAGCCGGCAGCCGGTGCGGCCGGCGAACTCACAGGACTGCTCCTCATAAGGGCCTGGCACCAGGCTCGAGGACGGAGCCCGGGCAAGGTGATCATTCCGGACTCCGCACACGGGACGAACCCGGCTTCCGTGACCCTCGGCGGGTTCCGTTCGATCACGGTCGCGAGCGACCAACGAGGCTGCGTCGACATCGACGCGCTTCGGGCGGTCCTGGACGAGGACGTCGCCGCAATCATGTTGACCAACCCGAACACCCTCGGCTTGTTCGAAGAGGACATCATCGCGATAGCGGAAGCCGTCCACGAGGTGGGAGGCCTCCTCTACTACGACGGAGCGAACCTCAACGCGATCCTCGGTGTCGTAAGACCCGGAGACATGGGTTTCGACATCGTGCATTTGAACCTGCACAAGACATTCGCAACACCGCACGGCGGCGGCGGTCCCGGTGCGGGACCGGTGGCGGTTTCCGAACGCCTGGCTCCGTTCCTCCCGGGTCCTCGCCCGGCGCGCACAGGCGACGGCACGAACGGCCCGGCCTTCGACTGGGTAGTCCCTGAGCACTCGATCGGCAGGGTGCATTCGTGGCACGGGAACGCGTTGGTCCTCGCGCGTGCTCTCACCTACATCCTCGTGAACGGTGGAGACGGCCTTCAGAGAATTGCAGAGCGCGCCGTTCTGAACGCGAACTGGATCCGCAAGCGACTCTCAGGGACGCTCGATGTTCCTTTCGATCGTCCGTGTATGCACGAGTGTGTGCTGTCCGCCGCTTCGCTCAAACGTTCGACGGGGGTGAAGGCCCTGGACGTCGCCAAGGCGATGCTGGAGCTCGGTTTCCATTCTCCCACCGTGTACTTCCCTCTTATCGTCGAAGAAGCTCTCATGATCGAACCTACCGAGACAGAGAGCCTTCAGACCCTCGAGGCACTCGGCGACGCCATTGAGCAGATCGTCGAAAGGGCGTCGGAGCCCGGCGGAGCAGAGGAGATACGCAGCGCGCCGCGAACGACACCGGTCGGCCGCGTCGACGAGGCAAGGGCCGCGAGGAAGCTGGTACTAACGGCTCCGGAATGAGGTGGCTCCGAGGGCGCTTCTCTTCGAGTTACTGATCCTGATCCTCGTGTTGCGCGATGGCGTCCCACGCGTTGAAGTCCACGTACCACTTGCTCTCGTACTCGGCCGTCGGCACGCTCACCGACAATGGACCGCATGAGAGATCGGCGTTGCAAGCCTTTATCTGCACGGTCTTCGTCGTGCCGCTCGGGGGACCGGGGTTGTACACAGAAAGGTTCTGTGTCCCGATCTGCTGGACGACGACCTGAACCTCATGGAGCGAGCCCATTCCTGCAGCCTGGGCACGCTCCTGAGGAAGGACGTCGGACAACGCTCCCGTGTAGTCAGCCGGTTGCTGTCCGAGGTGCTCGTAGAAGTCGAGAGCGACCGAGTCCGGCGAGCGCTGAGGGGAGGGGTGAGTAAGAAAGTAACCGACCGCACCTGCGATCCCGACAACGATCACGATGAACGTGACCACCAAAGGGAGTGAGAGGTGACCTTTCTTCTTCGTGGGAGTGGGCCCTCCGAGGAGGCTGCTCACGGCGAAGGGGTTGCTGTCGAAACCGGAGGGGATCGAGCGAGGCGAGGTGACGGCAGGCGCCTGCACACCCGCGTAACCGTGCGCGACGGAGTAAGCCGAGGCCTGGCCGGCCTGTCGGACGGCGGGATGAAGCTCCGGCGGGTACCACCTCCCGTCCGAGGCCATCCACCAACCTGGTCCTTGCGCCACATCGGTGATGATTACGAAGGTAGCCCAGAGGTCCTTCTTATAAGGGGATAGTAAGGGGATAGAGCGTCATTTTGCGATGATGAACCGAGTGCAGTTCTTCCGGCTCACCTTCAGCGACCGTTCTGCGAACATTCCATGACCACGCACGATCACCAGATCCTCGACGAGCTTTCAAGAGCACTGCCGCCGGGATCGCTCGTGACCGATCCCGACATCGTCGACTCTTACCGAAACGACAGGGCGGAT
Source organism: Acidimicrobiales bacterium (assembly GCA_035622235.1). GTDB lineage: Bacteria > Actinomycetota > Acidimicrobiia > Acidimicrobiales > UBA8190 > DASPVS01. Next base: position 3,411 of record DASPVS010000269.1, read on the forward strand.
GTGATTTCGGGTGGGACACCACTTTGTGTAGTGCGTGCGACGGGCACTCCCGACGTCCAAGCAACGATGAAAGCTGCGAGCCGTTGGCGGGTCCCGGTCGTCCCGAGAGGAGCCGGGACAGGCCTTTCGGGAGGATCGTCCGCGGTCGACGGAGCCATAACGCTTTCGACCGAGCGGATGCGGAACTTGGTGGTGGACCCAGCCGCGATGTTGGCCGTCGTCGGGCCGGGGCTCCTCAACGTCGAGGTCAAGGAGGCCGCACGCCGCAACGGTCTGTGGTACCCACCGGATCCGTCGAGCTTCGAGATCTGCTCCATAGGAGGGAATCTCGCTACCAACGCCGGCGGGATTTGTTGTGTGAAGTACGGAGTGACGACCGACTACGTGCTCGGGATCGAAGTCGTGCTTTCGGACGGAACCGCGCTACGTCTCGGGGGAACCACGGTCAAAGACGTCGCAGGTTATGACTTGAAGCGTTTGTTCGTAGGCAGCGAGGGGACTCTCGGCGTGATCACCGAGGCGACGTTGAGGCTCCGACCGCCTCCGGCTCCTGCATCCACCCTGGTCGCCACGTTTCCGGATGTCGTCGCTGCGGGTAAAGCGGTTGCCGAGATCGTGGCGCGGATGCGCCCGGCGGCGCTCGAGCTGATGGATCGGACCGCTGTCGCCGCTGTGGAGGAAGTCACCCGAATGGGATTCTCCCCGCTGTGTGGCGCCCTCGTGCTCGGGCGATCCGACGTGGACGCCACCGGCGCCAAAAGTGAGATCGATGCCATGCGCGAGTTGTGCGAAAAGGCAGGGGCGGACGAGATCGCCTGCACCGACGACGAGCTCGAAGGTGAACAGCTCATGGCGGCCAGGCGCGTGGCAATCCCTGCAGTCGAAAGGTTGGGAACGGTCCTCATCGAAGACGTCGGCGTGCCGTTGCCGAAAATTCCGGCTCTGGTCGGCGGGATCGAGGCGGTTGCAGAGCGAAACCGCACCACCGTCGCGGTCATTGGTCACGCGGGTGACGGCAACTTCCATCCTCTGGTCACCTTTGACCCGAGCGACGAAGACGCGACCGATAGAGCGAAGGTGACGTTCGCACAGATCATGGACCTCGCGCTCGATCTAGGAGGGAC
>DASPVS010000270.1:0-2460 GCA_035622235.1 Acidimicrobiales bacterium
ACCGTCGGGTGGGGGGATTCTCGTTGGGTATGCGTCAGCGTTTGGAGCTCGCCCGGGCCCTGCTGGGCGATCCCGACGTCCTGGTTCTCGACGAGCCGGCCAACGGGCTCGACCCTCAGGGCATTGCATGGCTCCGCGACTTTCTTCGGTGGTACGCATCGCGATCGGCGAAAAACGGAAGCGGTGGGCGAATCGTCATCGTCTCCTCCCATCTTCTCTCCGAGGCGCAGCAGACCGTTGACGATGTCATCGTCCTGGCCGGGGGTCGACTTGCTGCTCAGGGGAGACTCCATGATCTTCTGGCTGCGCACAAACCGTCTGTACGCGTGAAGACCCCGGATTCGCAGAGGTTGGTCGTTGCTCTCCAAGCAGCGCATCTCCCCGCGTCGATGCAGGATGGGTATGTCGTGTCCGACGGCGCAACGCCGGAGGAGCTCGGGCCGATCATGGTCGAGAACAAGATCGAGGTGCACGAGATGACCTCGTCCACCGAGTCTCTCGAGTCGCTCTTCTTCCATTTGACGGGCGGCGAAGGAATGCACCCCGGACATGCCGCAAGTCCGATGGGCGAGTACCAGTCGAGCGTCCCGGTGCAACCGATGCCTCCTCTTCCCGACCCACCTCCCGACGTCGACTCGATCGGCCGAACGTGATGGCGAGACTTCTTTCCGCGGAGGCGAGGAAGCTCTGGACCGTTTGGTCGACCTACGTCTTGTTCGGCGTCGTGGTGGTGATCGACCTCGTATTCGGTTTCGCGATCGCTTTCGCGCCGGGCGGCCGACGTGGTGGCGTTGCCGGAATCGTCCCACACGGCTCGTCACTGTGGTTTGCGAACGTTTTCTCGGTACTCGACAATTCGAGGCTTTTAGCGCTGGTTCTGGGTGTGCTCATCATCACGGGGGAGTACAGGCACAAGACAGCGACACCGACTTTTCTCGCGGAGCCACGTCGCGGGCGCGTCGTGTCAGCAAAGTTGGGGATCGGCTTCGCCGGTGGGGTTCTGCTCGGAGCCCTCACAATGCTGACCGGGTTGATCCTCGGCTTGATCCTCGTGTCTCTACAGGTCCATTCCTGTTTGACACCGTTCGGCGTTCAGCAAGGGATGTCGCAATCGGTCTGTAGCGCAGAGCAAGGCAGATATTTCGTTGCGTCCTCTCACGAGTTGTGGCATCAGTGGTCTCGGATAGCCCCAGGTGTCGTGGTAGGGACAGGCCTGTTCGCAATCCTCGGCGTTGGCCTGGGCGCATTGTTGAAGAACCAGATCGTCGCCATAATTGTGGGCCTCGGTTCGGTCCTGGTCATCGAGGGCATCATCGTCGCCGTCGAGCCGTCGGTCGGTGAATATCTTCCGGGCCAGGCGGCCACGGCAATCGAGAACGCCGGACGCACGAGTTTCGGCGCCGCATCTTCGCAGCTGCTTCCGTGGTGGGGAGGAGTCATCCTGCTACTGGTCTACGGAGTCGTTCTGGCAGCGGTCGGAGCGCTAACCACGGTGAGAGCGGACGTCACGTGACAGCGGCGCCCTCATGCGTCCCTGGCCGAAAATTGCCTGCCCACTAGGGCGGTTATTCGGGGGTCTCCACAGACACCAGACTGTTGAGCCATGAACCGATTTTTCTCCGGGCTTGGCAAAGTCGTCGTTCGCTTCCGTTGGCTTGTGGTGATCGTGTGGGTCGTTGGCACCATCGCAGCTGTGCGCTCTCTGCCGTCTCTTTCGAGTCAAGTCGACAACAACAACGGCGCATTCCTGCCTGCCAGCGCTCCGAGCAACCAGGCAGCCGTGCTGGCGGAGCCTCTGATCGGTTCTCAGAATCACAGCCAGATACCGATCGTTGCATCAACCTCGGGTCCGCATCTCAACGCCGGGGACCAAGCAGCGATACAGGACATACTGCAGAGGCTCGACCGGGTCCCGTCGAGGATCACTGCTCATTACCTGGGTATCTCACCGGACGGGAGAGCTGCACAGCTTTTGTTCGTGTCGTCGGTGTCACCTTTCGGCCAGAGCGGGGCCAAACAACTCGTCGACGATTTGAACGCCGCTATCGCATCAGTTCCGGTGCCGGCCGACCTTCAAGTACACCTCGCAGGTCAGATCGCGACCGATGTCGCGAACCAAGAGCAATCGTCGAAACAGGGAAAGCAGATCCAAGACGCGTCGATCCTCTTCATCATCATCCTTCTATTCATAATCTTCCGCGCCGTTCTTGCGCCGCTCGTGACTTTGCTGCCCGCCGCGCTCGTGCTCGCCCTATCCGGTTCGTTCATCGGGGCGCTGGGGAGTGCAGGGTTCCTGAAAGTCTCGTTCTTCACCCAGATACTTCTGATCGTCTTGATTCTCGGAGCGGGTACCGACTACGGACTGTTCCTCGTTTTTCGCGTGCGCGAGCAGTTGTACGCCGGAAGTGATCCGAAGGACGCCGTCGTCTATGCGGTTCGCAGGGTCGGCGAATCCATCAC
>DASPVS010000271.1:0-5669 GCA_035622235.1 Acidimicrobiales bacterium
AACCTCGGACTCCAAAGCAGGGTCCGGATCCTCCTCGGAGAAGACCGGATCGAAGAAGCCATCGGCTGCCGGCGGCTCGTCGGGCGCCGGAGCAGCTGCCGCGTCATAGCGCGTCCCAGCGTCGTAAGGCGCCGGACCCGCTGCAATCTCCTGGCGTGTCTCAGCGTCGTCAGGCGCAGGAGCAGCTGACCGACATCGAGCTAGGACCCGCTGAGCGACATGCCGTCGATCGCGAGCGTCAGTCCTGCGGACAGGCCCGGAAGCCACTCGATATCGGCACCGATTTGGGTCACCGACAGCAGCATCTTCTGGAGCGTGGACGCGATGGTCACCTCGCGAACGGGTTCTGCAAGCGAGCCGCCTCGAACGATCAGGCCTTCGATGCCCACGGAAAAGTCGCCGCTCACCGGATTGACGCCCGAATGGACACCGGTGATCGACTGCACGAACAGACCGTCACCGACTTCCGCCAGGATCTGAGAGGCATCGAGGTCCCCGGGCTCGAGAGATAGGGCCCGACACCCGGCGACCGGCGTCGACGCATAACCGCCTCTTACGGCTGACCCCGTCGATACAGTCCCAGCACGTCGCGCAGATGTGCTGTCGAAGACGAACCCGTTGAGCACTCCGGCGCCGATGAGGACGTTGCGCCGACAAGCCAGGGCCTCGGCGTCGTGCGCAGAAGCTCCGAACGCACGGGCATCTGTCGGGTCATCGGTGAGAGTCAACTGCGGCACGGCGACTTGTTCACCCACGCGATCCGCGAAGAACGACCGACCCTTCGTTACCGCTTCGCCCGACAACGCGGACGAGATGATCGCGAGCAGGGTTGAGGTCACTCGCTGATCGAGCACCACGGTGAAGAGTCCCGACTTGGTTTTGGTCGCGCCGAGCATCCTCGTCGACCGCTCGATCGCGTCCCGACTCGCCCGCTCCAAGTCGAGATCGTCCGGACCTCTTCCTGCCGAAAAACCCACGCCGGTCTGACTGTCCGCGCCTTCACCGGCGATCGCCGAAACCGAGAGGCTGCAGATCGTCCGACGCGTCGAGGCGGACAGGCCATTCGATGTCGCGATCGCCGCTTCGACAGCGACGTCGCCGTAGTCCGCCGAATCCACCTGACGCACAAGAGGATCGCCGTTGCGGGTCAGACGTTCGAGCTCGAGAGCCAGGTCGATCTTGTTCGTCTCCGCTAACGATGTGAGGCCTTCGTCCCATAGATCGAGATCGACAGCGGGAAACCCGTCGTCTTCGGCGAGACCGACATGTTCGTCGGGCGACGCGAAGGCGACGTTGTCGCGAGCGTCGGCGAGAACTTCGTCGATGATCGCTTGGTCGAGTGACCCGGCGTAGGCGAAACCTTGCCGGCCCGCCGATATCACCCTTATGCCGACGCCCGCGGACGAGGCCGAGGAGAGTGATTCGATCTCCCCGTCGTAGGCGCGAACCTCGGTTTCTACACCGCGCGAGACGTAGACCTCGAGTTGCTCGTCCTTTTTTGCTTGCGACGCGATCCGGCTCGCCAGTTCGGTCAAACCGCCGGCTTCTGTGCGCGTCACTTCGGCGCTGACAGTGTCAGCCACCGGCCGTTCCGCCGATCGTCACACCGGTTATCCGAAGAGTTGGCTGGCCACATCCGACGGGCACGCTCTGGCCGTCCTTGCCACATGTGCCCGGGGTCATCGAGAAATCGTCCGCGACTGCGTCGATGCGGCGAAGCACCTCCGGCCCGTTGCCGATGAGGTTGGCGTCGCGAAGTGGTTCCGTGAGACGGCCGCCCTCGATCAGGTAAGCCTCGGTCGTCCCGAAGACGAAGTCCCCCGTCGTGGTGTTTACTTGTCCGCCTCCGAGCTTGGCGACATAAACCCCGGACGGAGTCTGCGCGATCAATTCCTCTGGGTCTTCCTTGCCGTTCAACAAGAACGTGTTGGTCATCCTCACCATCGGCAGGTCCCGGTAGCTCTGACGGCGTCCGTTTCCCGAAGAGGACTTTCCCTCCTTCCGCGCACGCAAGAAGTCCCACATGTAGTCGGTGAGCATTCCGTTCTCGATGAGAACGTTTCGACGCGCCGGGTTTCCCTCGTCGTCGAATGCGTAGGTGCCCCACTCGCGCCCGACCGTTCCGTCGTCGACCAGTGAGACGAGAGGGCTCGCCACTTGGCGTCCGACCTGCCCGACGTAGACCGAAGCGTCTTTTGCGATGTGGTCCGCCTCGAGCCCGTGACCACACGCTTCGTGGAAGAGGATCCCTCCGCTCCCAGAAGCGAGCACGACGGGCACTTCGCCACTCGGAGCAGGCCGCGCTGAAAGCTTCGACAAAGCCCGCTGTGCGGCCGTCCGCGCGATCTCCTCCACGTCGACCTCGTCGAAGAGCTCGAATCCCACCGTGTAGGCAACAGGCTCGTACCCCGTCTGCATGCCGGTGTCGCCTACTGCGACGACCGATACGGCGATGCGCGACCTGACTTGGTCGTCGCCCGAGAGCCGACCGTCGCTGTTCGCCACGAGAATGCGCCTGCGGCTGTCCGCGTAGGAAGCGGAGACTTGCGACACCGCCGTTCCCATCGACCGGGCAGCGTCGTCGGCCCGTTTGAGAAGTTCGATCTTCCGCTTCTTCTCGACCTCCTCAGGAAGGACAGCCACCCGCTTCCCTTCCCCCACCTCCGCCGGCGAAAGCGATACGGATCTCGCTCCGGAGCTGTCGCGCGCGACGGCGGCTGCGACGTCGGCGGCGGCCAGCAGTCCCGTTTCGGATAGGTCTGCCGTGTGCGCGTACCCGGTTGTGTCGCCGACGACCACGCGAATTCCTGCTCCGCGATCGCGACCAGACGACAGCTCCTCGACGCGGCCGTCGTCGAGAGAGGCCGACGTGGCCCGCCGGTCCTCGGCAAAGACCTCGGCGAAGTCCCCGCCGCGTCGCAACGCCGCTTCGAGCACGCGTTCGACGACCGACGCGTCGACGAGCGGGTTGTTGTCAGAACGCTCTGCCACTACCCACTCCGTTCTCGATCATCCCTGCGTTCTTGTCTCGATCATCCCTGCGTTCTTGGTTCGTCGGTATGGTACCGGCCGTGCATCTAGAACCAGGCTTGAACGGGCGTGCGACGCTCGTCGTCTCTGCGCCCGACACGGCTCTCGCGATGCACGCGGGCGACGTCGAAGTCCTGGCCACGCCCCGGTTGATCGCGCTTTGCGAGGAAGCGTCGTGCTGTGCTCTCGCAGGCGTTCTCGCTCCGGGCAAGACGAGCGTGGCTGGGCGGGTCCAATTCGACCATCTGGCTCCGGTGAGAGTCGGCTCTGAGGTGACCGCTGAAGCCACCTTGGAGCGTGTCGAAGGTAGGCGTCTCATCTTCACGGTTTCGGCATCCGACAAGGCCGGTCTCGTGGGCGCCGGAAGGGTGACCCGGGTCGTGGTGGAACACGACGGCTTCATGGCCAAAGCCCGTTGATCCGGTCCATCTGCTCCCCGGTCGTGTCGGCGATCGACCAGGTGCCCGAGGTAGCGTGGGTCGAATCGTCGTTTTCTCCCTATCGGACCGCCATCGAATGCTCCTAGACCAAATCCACGAGCCAGCCGATCTCCGCCAGCTCTCGCACCGTGAGCTCGAGCAGCTCGCAGCGGAGATCAGGGCGTTCATCGTGGAGACGGTGACCACTACGGGCGGTCACCTGGGGTCCAACCTGGGAGTCGTAGAGCTGACGCTCGCGCTACATCGTGTCTTCGACTCGCCGAACGACGTGATCCTGTGGGACACCGGACACCAGGCGTATGTGCACAAGTTGGTGACCGGTCGTAAGGAGCGATTCTCGACGCTTCGCCAACCCGGAGGTCTGTCGGGCTACCCCTCGAGATCCGAGTCACCGCACGACTGGATCGAGAACAGCCACGCATCGACGGCCCTCAGCTACGCGCACGGGATCGCCGCAGGTTTCGAGAGAAGCGGTGTGAGTGAGCGGCGAGTCGTAGCGGTCGTGGGCGACGGCTCGCTAACCGGGGGGATGGCGTTCGAGGCTCTCAACAACCTTGGCCATGCGGGAAGCAAGGTCATCATCGTCCTCAACGACAACGGCCGCTCGTACGCACCGACCGTCTCGAAGCTTTCGTCGGGACTCACCCATCTCCGCCTGAACCCCTCGTACGTCCAGATCCGCGAGGGCACGCGGCGGTTGCTGCGCCGCATTCCAGGCCTCGGCAACCTGGCGTACTCAGGGGTCCACGGTCTCGCGATCGCGTTGCGCGAGATCGTCACACCTCACCGCTTCTTCGAGGCGCTAGGCATCCGCTACGCGGGACCGATCGACGGGCACAACGTGGCTGGAATGGAGCAGGCGCTGTTGAACGCCGCCGGGTGGGAAGGACCGATCCTGGTCCACGTCCTCACGCAGAAAGGCAGGGGTTACGCGCCGGCGGAAGAGGATGAGGTCCAGCGGCTTCACGATTTCAAGGTCCACCCGACAGGCACACTCGCCGAAGGAGAAGTGGCGCCTGTCTCCTACACGGATGCGTTCACGAGGGCGATGGCCAAGGCCGGGAGAGAACGTCCCGAAGTGGTCGCGATCACTGCGGCCATGCCGGGCCCCACAGGTCTCTTGCCATTCGAAGCCGCTCACCCCGAACGCTTCTTCGACGTCGGCATCGCCGAGCAACATTCGGTAACGGCGGCTGCCGGCATGGCCATGGCCGGTCTCCGTCCGGTCGTCGCCGTGTACTCCACGTTTTTCAGTCGCGCATTCGACCAGGCCAACCTCGATGTCGGTCTTCACAAGCTGCCGGTCGTCTTCGTCCTAGACCGGGCCGGGATCACCGGTGACGACGGCCCGAGCCATCACGGGCTGCTCGATCTGTCACTGACTTTGTCGATCCCGGGCATGACCGTCTTCGCTCCTTCGTCAGCCGAAGAAGTACCGGTGATGCTGGACGAAGCACTCTCCCTGCCCGGCCCGAGCGCGATTCGCTTTCCCAAGACCCCGGCACGTCGTGCCCCTGGCGGTCTGGTCGGAAAAGGTCTTTCTGCTCGTCTGGTACATCGGGGCGACGGATCCGTGTGCCTGCTCGCCGTCGGAAAGATGGTGGAAGCCGCTGAGGATGCCGCCGAGAAACTCGCTGCAGACGGAGTCGACGCGACGGTTTGGGACGTTCGGGTCGTGTCTCCTGCAGACCCGGCCATGCTTGCCGACGCAGCTCTCCACTCATTGGTCGTCACGGTCGAGGACGGGATACGCGTGGGAGGAGCCGGGGCTTTCCTCGAGGAGGCCATGCGCAATCTCCCGGGAGTGGAGCACGCCATGCCTCCTGTGAAGATGCTCGGAGCCCCACGCAGCTACATAGCCCACGGCAAGCCGGCTCAGATCCTGGCGGAGCTCGGCCTCGACGGGCCCGGCATCGCCCAAAGCGTCACCGAAGCGATCATCACCGAACGCGAACGCCTGAGCTCTAGCTGACCTCGACTTGACCTTGAGCCGCCTGAGCTCTGGCTGACTACGAGCCGAGCCGAGCCGAGCAATGCGAGGTCAAGCCGACTCCGAGCCGAGCTCGACCAATTCGAGCTTCAGCCGACCCCGCTCGGGCGCGCCTCCCGTGTCGACGCGGGCCTGCGACCGCCTTACTCGGAAAGGAACCTGTTCTATTCTACGGCCGATGGAGTTCAACCTCGCCGACCTCTTCGAAG
>DASPVS010000272.1:0-2589 GCA_035622235.1 Acidimicrobiales bacterium
CAGGTGGACGACCTGATCGCGCGCAGCGACGAACACACTGCGATGGTCCGCAAGCTCGAGGACAGTGTCGACTCGGCCGAAGGAAATCCGCTCGATATAGGGCAACTTCCGACCGCCGACGAGCTCGGGGCCGAGCTCGAAAGGTATTTGCGAACCGATTCAGGGGACAACGGACCCGGGGACAGCGAAGGATAGAGAGCGAAGGATAGATATAGGAAGATGAGCACAAGACCTAAGACGATGCAGATAGACGCGGGGATCGGGCTTCAGGCTTCCGACGCGATCGCGAATGCCCGTCAAGCCGAAGCTGACGGATTCGACGGGCTCTGGTGCGCCGAGACCGCACACGATCCTTTCCTTCCCCTCGCGCTCGCAGCCGAGCACACCGAAAAGATCGCACTCGGAACCGGCATAACCGTCGCGTTCGCGCGCAATCCGATGACCATGGCGGTCGTCGCGAACGACCTGCAGCGCTACTCGGAAGGGCGCTTCATGCTCGGCCTGGGCTCTCAGATCAAGCCCCACATCGAAAAACGGTATTCGATGACCTGGTCCCACCCAGCAGCTCGGATGCGCGAGTTCATTCAAGCGATGCGTGCCATCTGGTCCGCTTGGAACGAGGGAACCCCGCTTGCGTTTCGCGGGGAGTTCTACCGACACACGCTGATGACACCGATGTTCAATCCTGGTCCGAACCCTTACGGTCCGCCGCTGGTCTTCCTCGCCGCTGTCGGCGAGCTCATGACCGAGGTAGCCGGTGAAGTCGCCGACGGCCTCCTTGCACACGGGTTCACCACCGAACGCTACATGCGCGAGGTCACGCTCCCGGCTCTCGAGCGCGGGCTCGCCAAGTCGTCGCGAACGAGAGAGGACATATCGATCTCGTACCCAGGAATGATCGTGACCGGCGAGACCGACGAAGAAATCGCGAACGCCACTCGAGCGGTTAAGGCGCAGCTCGCGTTCTACGGTTCGACCCCCGCCTACAGACCCGTTCTCGCGCTGCACGGGTGGGGCGACCTGCAGACGGATCTGAACCGGCTTTCGAAACAAGGCAAGTGGGACGAGATGGCGGAGCTCATCGACGACGAGGTCGTGCGAGCCTTTGCCGTCGTCGCGGAGCCGGACCAAGTCGCGGCCAAGATCCTCGAGCGATTCGAGGGGATCGTCGACAGGCTCACGTTCTATGCGCCCTACCTGATCGACCGCGAGCGGAGAAAGCAACTTCTCGACGGTTTCGCAAGCGCTCGTTAGGAAGCCGTTTCGCAAGCGCTCGTTAGGAAGCCGTTTCGCTCCAGTCGCCGTCAGACGACCACATTCACCAGCCTGGGCGGACGAGCCACGACTCGCCGTGGAGAGGACCCGGAGAGGACCTCGGCGACGCGCCCAGAGGAAAGTGCTAGCTCGATCGCGTCATCCTCCTCGATGTCCGGTGAGACTTCTATGCGGTCGCGCACTTTGCCGTTCACTTGGACGACCATCGTCACTTGGTCAGGACGCGCGAGATCGGGATCGAAGTCCGGCCATGCCTGCGCGTGGAGAAGCGACCGCTCGCCGTGCCGACGCTCCCACGCCTCGGCCGCGACGTGCGGTGCCATCGGCGCGAGCATGAGCAGCAGCGCGTCCGCCGCCTTGTCGTACGTCTCGCGGTGTGGGCCGCTTTCCACCTCTCGGAGGTAACGCTGAGCCTCGTTCGTGAACTCCATGCAGGCCGCCACGGCGGTGTTGAACGACCACCTCTCGAGGTCTTCGCTCACCTTTGAGATCAGGTGATTCGTCGCGCGCGCCATCGCCACGTCGGCCGATTGCTCGGGTGAATCGCGCCAATCGTCTCTGTCACCCGACTCGACGGTGAACCGCCAAACCCTGTCCAAGAATCGTCCACAGCCCTCGATGACCTCGTCCGTCTGCGTGCTCCAGTCGACGTCGTCGGCTGCGGGAGCAGCAAAGAGATGGAAGAGCCGTAACGCATCCGCCCCGACCGTTTCGAAGTAGCGGGCCGGAGAGATCAAGTTGCCCTTTGACTTCGACATCTTCGTACCGTCCATGCGGATCATGCCCTGTGTGAACAAACGGTGGAACGGTTCGCGAGCCACACCGGATGCGAGCCCGATGTCGATCAAAGCCTTTGTGTAAAAGCGCGCATAGAGCAGGTGGAGGATGGCGTGCTCTATGCCCCCGATGTACTGGTCCACCGGCATCCAGTGCACGGCGATGCCCGGGTCGAACGGTCGGCTCTCGTTCCAAGGGTCGCAAAAACGCAGGAAGTACCACGAGGAATCGACGAAGGTGTCCATCGTGTCCGTTTCGCGCTCCGCCGGCCCTCCGCACTTCGGGCACGTCGTGTTCAGGAATCCTTGGTGGCGCCGCAACGGAGAGTCCCCGGTGGGCAGGAACTCGACATCGTCGGGTGCGAGGACGGGTAGCTCGTCTTCGGGTACCGGGACGATTCCGTCGTCGGGGCAGTGGATGACCGGGATCGGGCATCCCCAGTAACGCTGACGCGAGACGAGCCAGTCACGGAGCCTGTAATTAATGGTGCGTTCGCCGATACCGCGATCTTCCAGCCATTCGATGGCGCGCTCTTTC
>DASPVS010000273.1:0-5548 GCA_035622235.1 Acidimicrobiales bacterium
GTGAGGGGCGGGAGCCGGGAACGCGCCGAGCCCGACGGCGATTCGCACGTGCATATCGCGGGCGAGATTGATCACCTCGTCTGTGAACGGGTTCCACCTGAAATCCGGCTCGGGACCCACCAGAAAGCACACGTCCGCACCGTTTCGGTCTGACGCGGCGCGCACTTGGATCACGGGCCAGGTGAGGCCTCTGTTCACGCCGTCGACGATGTGTACGACGGGGCGTCGAGCACGCTGATCTATGAGCGACTCGCCGTCGAACGTCGCTACCAGCTCGGTCGGGCCCGAGGACAACAGCGTCGAGATGGCCCCGTCAGCTCCTAACCCCGCGTCCACCCAACCGTCGAGCGCGACGACGAGCGCCGGGCGCTCCAGAGACCTGTGTGCGTGGCGCTCGCACAAATTCACCGCAACCGCCTCTGCTCGAAGACGGTCATTTGGTCAACCTCTCCTTGGCGGACTCGGCGAGATGAACCACGCTCTGCGCAAAACCATCCACGCTCGACCTGTCGCCCGCCGCGGCACCTCCCGCATACCGTGCATACACACCTTGAAGGATGCATGCGAGCTTCCAGTACCCGAACGCCACGTAGAAGTCGAGATCGTCGATGTTCCTCCCCGATGCGGAGCGGTAGCAGGCCTGCACCTCAGAACGCGACGGGAAACCCGGCACGGCCGTCGGTGTGACTCCCACGATCGAGGCTTCGTCGCCCGGCTCGGTCCAGTACACCATCAGGAGGCCGAGGTCAGCTAAAGGATCCCCGAGCGTGCAGATCTCCCAGTCGAGCACCGCCCTGACAGATCCGTCGTCTCCGAGGACGGTGTTGTCGAGCCGGTAGTCGCCGTGCACGATGGCAGTGCCCACCTGTTGAGGCACGTTTGCGGCGAGCCGGTCGTGCACGTCGCGAACTATCGGCGTCGTGTCGATGCCGCTCCCGTCTTCGACCTTCGAGTCCTCGAATTGGCGCCACCAACGTCGGAGCTGGCGTTCGATGTACCCGTCGCGTTTGGCGAAGTCGCCCAGGCCCACCGCGTCGACGTCGACCGCGTGCAACTGTGCGAGGGTCTCGGCGAGCGATTCTCCAGCCCTTCGCCGAGCTCGGGTGTCGAGCGCCTTCTCAGTCGCGGCCGCGTCCCGCAGGATGTGACCCTCTACGAACTCCATCACATAGAAAGGCCGGCCGTTCACCGACTCGTCGGTGCACAGTCCGAAGGTCCGGGGGACCGGGACCGGCGTGGGGCCTAGCGCCGTGATGACCCTGTACTCCCGAGACATGTCGTGTGCCGTTGGAAGCACGTGGCTGAGCGGCGGGCGCCGCAACGCCCAGACACCTCCCTCGCTGTCCTCCACGCGGTAGGTCAGGTTGGAGCGGCCTCCGGCGATGAGCGAGAAGGCGACCTCACCCTTCGCGCCCACGTTTTCGCACAGCCATTCGGTCACACGTTCGACGTCGATCCCTTCGACTTGTTGCAGCTGCACGCAACGCACGCTAGTTGCCGCGCCCGCTCGCGAGCCGGGTGGACGCCGATGGCAAGCCGTGGCTGAGATGGAAACGGGACGGAGGGCGACGCCTGGGTCGCGCGGCCTCGGCGGCCGGCCCGGTAGGGTCGTTTTACGTGATCGACGTCACCGACGACACCTTTGAAACCGACGTTCTGGACCGGTCCACGCAGGTCCCTGTTGTGATCGACCTGTGGGCACCTTGGTGCGGGCCGTGCCGGACCCTGGGTCCCATCCTCGAAAAGGTCGTGGACGCCACCGACGGCAGGGTCGAGCTGACGAAAGTGAACGTCGACGAGAATCCCCGCGTCTCCGCGACGTTCCGGGTGCAGTCGATACCCGCGGTCTTCGCTGTGAAGGACCGCAACGTCGTCGACGCCTTCATCGGCGCATTGCCCGAGGAACAGGTAGCCGAGTTCGTGAACCGGCTTGCGCCGGTTCCTTCGGAGACCGACGAGCTCCTTGCGGCGGGTGACGAGGCCTCGGTGCGCAAGGCGCTCGAGATCCAGCCGGACCATCCCGGTGCGGTTGTAGCTCTCGGCCGGATACTCCTCGACAAGGGCGAGCCCGACGAGGCACTCGAGGTTCTCGGCCGCATCCCTGAGACCCCCGAGTCGCGCCAAGTCGCCGCCGAGGCGCGCCTCGCCTCGCGGCACGTGGACACCTCGGCCGACGGTGTCGATGCGCTGCTCGACGGGCTGCTCGGTCGCGTGAAGGACGACGAGGCCGCGCGACAGGAGTTCCTCGACTTGCTCGAGACACTGGCCCCGGACGATCCGCGATCTGCGCAGTACCGAAAAGAGCTGGCTGCGCGCCTGTTCTGAACGCGGCTGTTCTGAACGCGCCTGTTCTGAACGCGCCCGTTCTGAAACAGACAGCGCCGCTTCGTCCACCGGCAAACCAGACGGCGCCCCTGCAAAGTCCCGAAGAAGTTCTCGGTACTAGCCTCCGCCGCGGTGATGCTCACTCTCGGCGAAACGGTTCACGATCTCACTTACAGGGCCTTGGTCATGGGGATCGTGAACAGGACTCCCGATTCTTTCTACGACCGCGGCGCTACCTGGGAGATGGACGCCTTTCTGCGACGTGCAGAAGATCTGGTCGACAGTGGCGCCGACATCTTGGACGTAGGTGGCGTGAAGGCAGGCCCGGGACCGGAAGTCACGATGTCGGAGGAGCTGGGTCGCGTCATTCCTGCCATTGCAGCGCTTCACGAGAGATTCGACGTCCCCCTGTCGGTGGACACTTGGAGGGCCGAGGTTGCGCGTGAGGCCTATTCGGTGGGCGCTGTGGTGGGCAACGACATAAGTGGCTTCTCCGATCCCAAGTACTTGCCGTACGCCGCGGAGGCAGGGGCCGCGGTCGTGGCTACGCACATCCGTCTCGCACCGCGCGTTCCCGACCCCGAGCCCTATTACCACGACGTGGTCACGAGCGTGCGCGACGCGCTCGCGGCGCACGCCGAACGCGCTCTGGCGAACGGCATTGCGAAGGACAAGATCATCTTGGACGCAGGCCTCGATCTCGGGAAGACACACGAGCAGTCACTCACTCTCCTCCGTGGATCGTCGACCATCGCAAGTCTCGGCTATCCGCTCCTTCTCTCAGCGTCCAACAAGCCCTTCTTCTTCGCCCTCGGGCTCGAGATCGACGAGCGCGAGGCCGCGTCCGTTTCGGCGGCCGCGTTGGGTGTGGCTCTCGGATCCAGGATCCTTCGCGTGCACGACGTCGATCGCACACGTCAGGTGCGAGACGTCCTCGCTCATCTGATGCAGGCGGTCTGAGGCGATGGCCGCGAAAAACGACCCGACGGACCTGAAACAGATCGCGTCCGGAAAAACCCATCCGTTGCCCGTCTATCTCGTTCGTGGCGACGATCCGTCGCTCGTCGCAGAGACGGGGCGCACCCTTGTGACCGCGCTCGTGGGCGAACGCGACGGCGCTTCGGTGGTCGAGGAACACGGAAGCGCGCTCGCGGATGACCTCGACGTCGCTCCTGTCATCGACGCTTTGTGCACGCCGTCGCTTCTCGCCGACCGGCGAGTGATCGTCGTGCGCGACGCCGGCCGGCTGACGCCCGCCGACGCCAAGAGGTTGGTAGAGCATCTCGAGACCGGTGAAGCCGGCGAGTCTGCGTCCACCGATGTGGTACTCGTCCTCCTTTCGGGTGGCGGGACCGTTCCTGCGCCGCTCGTGCGAGCGGTCGAACGTGTGGGCGGCGTGCTCGACACAGTGGTTGGCACCGGCAGGGCCAGGTCGAGGTGGCTGACCGATCGCCTCAAGACCGGCTCGGTCCGTCTGGACGCCCGGGCGGCCGATCTCTTGAGCGAACACTTAGGGAGCGACCTGAACCGCGTCCGCGGCGTGCTCGAGACCCTCGAGTCCGTCTACGGCGAAGGCGCGGCCATCGACGAAGAGCGACTCGAGCCTTTCCTCGGCGCCCGAGGCTCGATTCCGACTTGGGAGCTCACCGACGCGATCGACAGCGGGGACATTCCTCGCGCACTGGAGCGACTGTCCCGTCTCACCTACGCGGGCGGCGCGCACCCCTTGGTGATCCTGGCAGTGCTCCACCGCCACTATCAGACGATGCTTCGTCTCGACGGGCTCTCTGTCTCTTCCGCGGAAGAAGCGGCGTCTTTGATAGGAGCGCGCAGCACATATCCGGTGAAGAAAGCGCTCGACCAGGCGGCGCGCCTCGGCTCTGCCCGAATCGGACGAGCGATCGTGCTCATAGCAGACGCAGATCTCGATTTGCGCGGACGTACCGCGCTCGATTCTTCGACGGTGCTAGAGGTTTTGGTCGCCCGGCTTACTCAGCACTCGAACCCGAGGCGTGCGCAAGTCGCCTCATGAGGCGTGATTTGCGGTTTGCCGCCTGGTTCTTGTGGATGACGCCGGCGGACGCCGCCTTGTCGATCCGCTTTACCGCAGCGCGAATGGCTTCGTCCGTCTCGTCGGCGCCGGCCTCGGCCAGCGAGATCGCAGTCTTCGAGCGCGTGCGCATCTCTGAGCGCACTGCCTTGTTGCGCAGACGCCTGACCTCGTTCTGGCGGTTGCGCTTCATCTGACTGCGGATGTTTGCCACAGAGGCAGGTTAGCAGTCAGCACTCCGGCCGCCGGTACGCTCAACCTGCTGTGACGGCGCCAGTTACCCGACCCGCGACGGAGAGAATCCGCAATTTCTCGATCATCAGTCACGTCGACCACGGAAAGTCGACGCTGTCGGACCGGATACTCGAGCTGACCGATGCCGTGGACCCGCGCCTCATGCGCGAGCAGTACCTCGACTCGATGGACATAGAGCGCGAGCGGGGCATCACGATCAAGGCTCAGAACGTGCGCGTCCGGTGGAAGGACCACATCCTCCATCTGATCGACACGCCGGGCCACGTCGATTTCGGCTACGAGGTGAGCCGCTCGCTCGCGGCGTGCGAGGGTGCGGTCCTGCTCGTGGACGCCTCGCAGGGGATCCAGGCGCAGACGCTCGCCACCAGCTACCAGGCGATCGAGCACGATCTCGAGATCGTGGCGGTCCTCAACAAGATCGATCTGCCTGCGGCCGACCCCGAACGGAGCGCTGCAGAGATCGAGAGCGTGCTCGGAATCGACGCCGAATCGATCCTTCGGATATCGGCGAAGACCGGGGAGGGGGTGGAGGCCCTTCTCGATGCGGTGATCGAGCGGATCCCCCCGCCGACCGGTGACGCGGCTGCACCGACGAAAGCTCTCATATTCGACTCCTCCTACGACCAGTACAGGGGGGTCGTGAGCTCGGTCCGGGTCATGGAAGGGGTGCTCAAAAGCGCCAGCCGTGTCCGGTTCATGCAAGTGAACGCCGTGCACGAGGTGGAGGAGATCGGAGTGCGGTCGCCGGATCCCACCCCCGTCGAAGAGCTCGGGCCGGGCGAGGTCGGGTACCTGATCGCCGGAATCAAAGACGTCGGCCAAGCCCGATCGGGCGAGACGGTTACGGACGCCGCACGCCCCGCAGAAAAACCGCTAGCCGGGTACCGGGAGCCGAAGCCGATGGTCTTCTGCGGGCTG
>DASPVS010000274.1:0-8755 GCA_035622235.1 Acidimicrobiales bacterium
GCGTCGTTCCCTGACGTCTCGCGATCCAACCGTCGAGGCCGTCGGTTGCCGCCACGGCAAATGCGACTCCGAACGCGATCCACGAAGGACCCCACAGCGCCACCATGACGACGATCACAGGAGCGGCCAGCAGACGCGCGAGCGTCACAGCGTTGGCGGGAGTCGCGAGCGCCGACGGGCCGAAGGTGCCCGAGCTTCTCATCGCGATCGGACCCCTTCCTGCACAAGGGGCTCGCCCCACAGGTCGGTGCTCGAGGAATCTGTAACGACGACCTCGTGGAACGCACCGGTGACCAGAGATGACGGAACATGTACGACCCCGTCGATCTCGGGGGCTTCGCGATAAGACCGGGCGACCTCGGGAGCGTCCACGAGAACTTCCATCGGTCGCCCGACGAGCGACAACCGCCGCCGTGTCGTTATCCGTTCTTGAACCTCGGAGCATTCGCGAAGACGCTCCATGGCGAGTTCGGGGGCTACCTGGTTCGCCAGGCGGGCGGCGTGGGTCCCCTCCTCCATCGAGAAGGTGAAGAACCCCGCCCAGTCAAGTTCCGCCTCCTCGAGGAACTCGAGCAGCCGGTCGTGATCTTCCTCTGTCTCGCCCGGGTACCCGAGTATGAACGACGATCGCAACGTGGCTTCCGGAGCGGCGCTGCGGATCCTTGCGATCCTGTCGAAGTAGCTTGCCGAATCACCCCATCTGCGCATCTGCTTCAAGAGCGGGCGTGACACGTGTTGCAGGGAGAGGTCGTAGTAGGGAACTCCGGTCTCGCCGACCGCGTCGATCAAGTCGTCGTCGAGCGACGAAGGATACAGATAGAGCAGTCGAACCCGATCCACTCGATCCGCGACGCGCCCGACGAGTTCGACGATCGGCCGAGCGGGTCCGGCTCTGCGGGAGTTGCGCGACTGTCCGGTTCGGTCGAGCCCCCACGACGCCAGGTCCTGCGCGACGAGGACGACCTCCCGCACGCCCTGCCCGAGGCTTTCGACCTCGCAGAGGATCGACTCCATGTCGCGTGACCTCTGGCGGCCGCGAAAAGAAGGGATCGCGCAGAACCCGCAACGTCGATCGCATCCTTCGGCGACCTTCACGTACGCCCACGGCGCTCTGTGCGCGGGACGCGGCAGGTTGAGCAGATCGAACGACGTCGGAGGAGCTTTGTGCAGTCGTATCGGTACGGGTTCGGGTACAGGTTTCGGCGCCGGGTTCAGCGATGAGCCGAACCCGGCCACCAGATCCACCTCGGGAAGAGCCGAAGCGAGCTCTTCTCCGTAGCGCTCGGCCATGCACCCGGTCACGACCAGTCTCGAACCCGAGCGGCGCCCCGCTGAGAGCTCGAGAATCGTGTCGATCGACTCCTCCCGAGCTGCCTCGATGAAAGCACACGTGTTCACGACGACCGTGTCCGCATCAGCGGGCGATTCCGCAGGAGAGAGGCCGGCCACCTCCAGCTGACCGGCCAATTTGTCCGAGTCGACACGATTCTTGGGACAGCCAAGCGTCTCCACCCAGTAGGTCCCGGTCACCGGGACAATCTACCGGTCGGTGTCCGCGGAGGACTTTCGGAGGGCCTTACGGGACGCCGTAAGTCGAACCGTAGGTCCTGGCGTCTCCTTCGCCGTAGACGTTTCCGTCGATGCTCGTGAGCCAATAGCCGTGCCCGTCCGGGGTCGAGGTTATCGACGCGATCTGTTGTGTGACGTCGGCAGGCGAGCCGTAGTTCACAGCGTCTCCGAATGCGCGCACGTTCCCGAGATAGTCCACCAGCCAGTACCCGAGGCCGTCGGGCGTAGCCGCCATCCCTACGACCAGATCCCCTGGAATCGGCCACGACCCGTATGACGGTGCGTTGAATGGGTAGACGCTTCCGTCGATCCCCAATTCCCAGTAGCCCCCCGTGCTCGCCGACGCCGCCATGTCGATGATCGGTGCGGGTATGGGCTCGTCCGCGACGGACCCGTAGTAGGGAGCGTTGAAGTTGAAGATGCTTCCGTCTATGCCGACGAGCCAGTAGCCCGACCCGTTCGGTGTGACGGCCATGTTGAATATCGGCACGGTCAGGTTTGTCCCACAGAGGTCCCCGTGACTCACCGCGTCTCCTTCGGGATACACACACCCGAACAAGTCGACGAAGTAGTAACCGCCATGATCGGGAGTTCCCGCCATACCGACGCCGAGTGAATATGGGATCGCCGGCGAGCCGAGACTAGGGGCGTCACCGAACGGTGATGCCGTGCCGTCAGAGGCACCTTCCCAATAACCGTGGCCGTCTTCGGTCGGCTCCAATCCGATCGTGGGTCGGGTGAAGATAGGAGCCGTAGGGGTGATGCCTACGACCGGTTGGTTGAGGGGCTTGCCACCTTCCGATCCCTCGAACTGGACACCGAAGGCGAAGACACCCCCATCGGACCCTACGAGCCAATAGCCCTGTTGCGTACCCGGGTAGGAGGCTCCCACTCCCACGATCGGCGCGTCGAGAGGCTTGCCGCCTTCAGATCCGCGAAACGGCGCGTCGAATGCGAAGATCCCGCCGTCGGAAGCGCCGAGGTAATAGCCACCCGTCGAAGCGTCCACTGCGATCCCCACGACGGGCTTGTTGAGCGGTTTACCCCCTTCCGACCCGTGGAACCCTGCGTCTCCGAAGGTGAAGACGCCGCCATCGGACGCCACGAGGTAATAGCCCCCGCCGTCGGGCGTGAGGGCTATTCCGACTATCGGCTTGTTCAGATGCTTACCGCCTTCGGACCCGTGGAACCTTGCGTCTCCGAAAGTGAAGACGCCGCCGTCGGACGCCACGAGGTAATACCCGCCGCCGTTCTCCGTCGCCGCCATTCCCACCACCGGAGCATTGAGGGAACGTCCACCCTCAGATCCGTGAAAGCCAGCGTTGAAGCTGAACACACCTCCGTCAGAAGCGACTTCCCAATATCCGGTGGTGGCGAAGTCGTAAGCCATACCGACGACGGGCGCGTTCAAAGGCAGACCGCCGTTCGACCCCCAGAAACCTGCGTCGCCGAAGTTGAAGATTCCACCGTCGGCGGCCACGAGGTCGTAGCCCTGCACGGAATCGGAGAAATGCGGCACCGGGCGCGCGGTAGCCGGCACCCGGAAGAGGGCGGCAGCAGGGCCGGCCGGGATCCCGAACAGAATGGCGGCCAGCGACACAAGGCCTAGAGAAACGCTCAGGCGAGAGGACAAACGGGCGCGCTCATCCGCTCGATTCTTCGAGCAGATTCTCATCAAGCCCCCGCCCTTCTGCGTGGAGGCACCGCCAATACGATGCCCTGCTAATGGCGGAGAGGGTGGGATTTGAACCCACGGACCCCGTTACGAGGTCAACTCATTAGCAGTGAGTCCGATTCGGCCGCTCTCGCACCTCTCCATCAGGGATTTTGTATTTCCCCATGTCTCTTCGCCCTAGTCCAGCCGTAATCTTGCTGAAATTGGGTTTGGAGTACGACGACAGCCTACCGACTTTGGGATTGTTAACGGAAGGTCATAGCCATGGACCGAAGTCGGGCCGGAGGCCGGTCGGCTTGATTCTGGCAGGGCCAGCGATGACCAGGAGCCCCGGTCGCCCGGTCATTCCTCCGCCCAGCCCGAGGAACTCGGGAGGCGGTATTCGTCCTTTGTTTGGACGGCCCGCGATGGGAGCTCGCCGCTTCGGCACATGCAGGATCGTCAGATGACGCCCCCGTCCCATGTACGCAGGTCGAGACTATGAGTTTCGGGACGAACCCACTAGTTCAAAGGCACCTCTGACAATGGCCAACAGGTCCGCTGTAGCTCCCGAGCCCAATGCTGCAGCGGGATTGGATGCCATCACCGATACGACAAAGCTTTGACCGCGGCTGTTCTTTGCCAGATAGCCCAAGGTCAACACTCCTGGTTCGGACCCCCCCTTGAACCACACGCTGGACCATTGGGAATGGTTTAGTCCGAGGCTGCCTGAGTTGAGGGAGAAGACAGACCGAATCTGCGACAGCCCGGCTTGGTCTGACAGATGCTGCAATCCCGCAAAGGCACGACAAATGTCATCGGGTGACGCAAACCACTCAATTGTGTTGACATCACGGGGCTCGCTCGATCCTTGGACCTCGGTCAGCGATAGGGGGTCGACGGAAGACGCAAGAAAACTGTCGCGCTTTCTCGGTGGAAGACTCAGATACTGATTTGCCAACGTGGGGAAGTTGACGTAGTGCAGCAAGAAAAGCTCTCTCGTGGTGAGAAAAGGCTCGTCAGCTTTTGGATTTGCCGACCATCGCTCGACTTGGGCCTCCACCGCTGGTCGACCTACCAGATCGATCAGCATGTCCGCAGCGGTGTTGTCGCTGATCGAGATCATCTTGGACGCCGTCTCGCGAACGGAGACCTTTGTCCCGGCAGGGCTGTACTGAAGCGATCCAGACACGCTGCCGATGCTCTTTTGGGCATCTTGGACCGTGAGCCGTTGGTTCCAGGAAAGGCGTCCCGAGGCGATCTGATGAGCGAGAGCCCCCAGGACAAACAGTTTGAACTGCGATCCCAATGGCCGCGCCCTGGACGAAGCCACCTGGTGGATCGGCGTGCAAGACCCGTTGGACGACACCTGTGCAGCGAGGAAGCTCACCTGCGGAGCAACGGCGGCAAGCTCTCGGTCGAGCTGAGCCCAGCTTGTGGGCGGCGGACTGTAGGGGGTGAGAAGCAAGCCCCTAATGAGCCCGGCGCCGTCCACCGAGATGCTCACCTGCCAGTTCCCTGTGCCGAAGGTGGCGACTGCGACGATCGTGGTCGGGTCCTGCCCCAACAGCCCAACCAGCGATGCCCCTGAAGGAGTTGCGAAATGCTGCACCAGCCCGGAGTTGAGCTTGTCTGCGCTCACCGCGCTCAAGAAAGAGGGGTCGAAGTGGGCGTCGATCATCTGGTCTGACAAGGGGACATGAGCAACGGCACCGAGAAACCAGGTGAGTTGTGTCCCCACGTGAGTGTTGGGAACGGTCTTCGAAATGAAGCCCGTCGAGGACAGCGTTCTGCCGGAGGCGGGCGGCTGAGCAGTCGACCCGCCACAGGACGAAAGGACGAGCGTAGCCACGATCATCACTGGGACGAAGACCCAACGGGGACACCTCAGGTAAGACAAGCCATCATCATTTCGCAAAGTCGAGAGGATCGTCTGTTATCTGAAGTGAAGCCGCACGGCACTTCTGAGCGATGCCAGCGGCAGCGATGGAGCGATTGGACCACAGAGAACCCTGAGAACCCTGAGAACCCTGAGAACCCAGAGAGCGCAGGGAACCCTGCGAACCCTGCGAGTCTTGTGCCCGCTGTGAGTTCTGTTTCGGGCATTTGACGCCATTGTTAAGAGGCTTTTGCAGAATGCCGACCCGCGGCGACAGTGGAGGGCTGTGACGCGAGACTCATCCGAAACGCCCGGGGCGATCCGATCACCCCGGACGCTAGAGGGGATCAACCCCGGGGGGCTCGACCCCCCCGCCAAGTGGCCCTCCGGGTTACCCCTCCGTCGGATGAAGCTGATGTCGAGTAGCCACCCGCGTCGCGCCCTCCATACAGACTCGGGAGTACATCTCGATCATCGAGCGGACTCTCTACATGAGTCACAGCTGTCCGTACATGGAAACGAAAGCGGCTAGGGCTGAATCGCAGATCGCCCGCTGTGAATCAGGGAGGGTGCAGGTTTCGAACCAGCTGCCGTTGGGACTCTGTGGGTAGTAGGTCATCACGCCCTTGGCAGGGTGGAGGCCGCCGGACGGCATGCCGTCGCCCGCAATGCCGGACGGATCCTCGAAGCTGACTTGGCCCGTGCCCAGATTCTGCACGTCTTCTTTGGTCGGTCGAGCGCTCGGGCACGGCCGTCCGGACTCGCTGAGATAGGCCGAAGCCGCACTCTCGAAAAGAGGACACGCCTGACCTGCTGCGCATCCCTGGCACCCGGAGGTCTCTGAGCCGACTACCGCCTCTGTGGGCGAACCTCTCGGGACATGCCACCCAGCCTCCCATGACTGCGGGACGGTTTCGCCGTTTGGAAAAACTACGACACCACCGCTTCCGTCGGCTCCGTAGGCCGCACTACAGCGCCAGCCCTTCGGCCCGACGAGCGTCATGAGACCCCTCGAATCGCTGTAGATCGAAAGTTGACCGGCCGTTCCCAGTGGGACGTTCATCTTCATGAATGAGGGCAACGGCGCCGAGCTGGGAGGCGTCGTGGCAACCGCGAAGGTCGTGGGACAAGTGACAACTGCGAGACTCTCGGTTCGAACACCGGCGGCTGTCGACCTTTTTGACGCGGACGTCGGGTGGTTCACCGTTGAATTCCCACCGCAGCCGGCCACCAGGACCGCCAAGAACAACGCGCACGACAGAGAAGGCCAGCTCTTTGTCACAACCGTTCTCACAACCGCATTATCGAACGGTCGAACGCCAAATCCAGGGATGGGCAATCAAGGTTTACAACTCTCCAGGAGCACCGGAGGTAACAGTGGTGGCCACGTCCGGAAAATGCGACGCGAGAAAGTAGGGCCGCCTGACGCGATCACCCGCGGTCTTGGTTTATGGCCACAGCTCCCAACCGATCCGCGACTTGCTCCAATGTCCGTGTGAAGCTGAAGACATGTCGACGATTTTCACTTATGTTCCTCATCCACGAGTCGAAGAGCGCTTGAAAAAAGGCCCGCCGAAAGTCGCGCAAGCGGCAGCGAAGGTTCACGGTTCGGGAACCATCGGTCAGATCAACGCCAAGGTCGGTCTCAAGATCACGTTGATAGTGGGCACGATGTGGTGCGCCTACATCTTCACCATCGTCGCCTTACTGAGCGCCCCGTCGGCCTTTACGAGCCACAACCTGACGATCATCATCGCCTGGATCAGCTCGAACTTCCTCCAGCTCGTTCTGCTGCCGGTCATCATCGTCGGACAGAACATCCAGGCGAAGGCCGCGGACGACAGGTCCCAGGCCACCTTCGAAGACGCCGTCGCGATCTTGGAAGAAGCGAAACAGATTCAGGCGCACCTCGCCGCTCAAGATGCATCGATCGAGCGCATCCTCGCAGGGGTGTCAACGACCTGAGACGGCTAAGTGTCGTTTTGAGTCACCGCTGGTTCGACCACTGTGAGAATCGATCCGGCGTCGACCTGTTGACCCGTTTCGCACGCAACTGCGACGACCGTCCCCGGGTAGGGGGATTTTATGGGGTGTTCCATCTTCATAGCCTCGATCACGATCAGGATCTCTCCGTCCGACACCGACGTGCCTGGTGAGACGAGAACCCTCACGACGGTCCCCGGCATCGGAGCGAGCAACGACCCCTCCGCGGTGCCCGGTTCGGGCGAGGGAAAGCGATCCACGAGGCGGAACGTCGCAGTGGCATCGGCGCCATCGACATAGATGTGATCGCCGATCATCTCGATGCCGTATTTATGCCTCAGGCCCCCGAGAGTCAGATCGACCGAATCAGTCGTCGCCAGCCAGAGACGCACCTCCTCGACGACCTCGCCGTCGATCTCCACAGCCGCGAGATCACTCCCTACGAACCGGTAGCCGACATCGACGGGCCCGGACGCGTCCTCCATCTTCGTGCGTTGCAACCCGGTGGGAACGTTCCTCCAGCCCGATGGCACGCTCTGCTGCACAAGTGCCGAGCGGCGCCTCCGGACTTGAGCTGCAATCGCCGCCGCGACTGCCATCGAAGGCCTTTGCGGATCCGCCTTATCGAAAAGGAACGGCACGATGTTCCTTTCCAAAAAGCCCGTGTCGGTCCTGCCGGCGTGAAACTCCCGGTGTCGAAGTACGGAGACCAAGAGCTCTGCGTTTGTCGGAACTCCGTGAACGCGTGTACGCGTCAGCGTGTCGGCCAGTCGACGCGTCGCTTGGTCGCGTGTCGCGCCCCACGCGATGATCTTCGCCAACATCGCGTCGTAGTAGGTGCTAACCGAACTTCCGCTCGCGTATCCGGCCTCGATCCTGATCCCCTCGTCGGCAGGGATCTGGAAGTGCTCAATGATGCCGCTCGCCGGTGTGAAATCCGCGCTCACGTCTTCTGCGTAAAGCCTCGCCTCTATGGCGTGACCGTTGATCGAAGCTGATAGCGCCTCGGGAGGCAGGGGTTCGCCTGCGGCGACCCGCAACTGCAATTCGACCAAATCGAGGCCGGTGATCTGCTCGGTAACCGGGTGCTCGACCTGGAGTCGCGTGTTGACCTCCAGGAAGTAGAAGTCGTTATTGCCGTCCATGACGAATTCGACTGTTCCGGCGCCCACGTACCCGAGCGCTTTCGCAGCCGTGACCGCAGCGGAGCCCAGTACCTTGCGCAGGTTGTCGTCGACAGCGGGCGAAGGCGCTTCCTCGACGATCTTCTGGTACCTCCTTTGGATCGAGCACTCGCGCTCGAAAAGCTGAACGACGTTTCCGAGTGCGTCACCGAAGACTTGGACCTCGACGTGTCTGGGAGATACGACGAAACGTTCCAAAAAGACGCTCCCGTCACCGAAGGCCGATTGGGCTTCCCGCTGAGCTGATGCAACCGACTCAGCGAGATCGTCCTCGCTGTTCACGATTCGCATCCCGCGGCCGCCGCCACCGAACGCTGCCTTCACCAGCAACGGGAACCCGACCTCGCCCCCCGCGGCCTTCAAATCGGTGCTCTCGGAGATCGTCACGCTCGGAAGGACGGGAACACCGGCGTCAGCCATGAGCTCCTTTGCTCGGACCTTCGAACCCATCGCTTCGATCGATTCGGGGGATGGGCCGACAAAACG
>DASPVS010000275.1:0-3842 GCA_035622235.1 Acidimicrobiales bacterium
GCCGGCTCGATGCCGCTGCTCGGTCCAGATCACTACCCGGTCCCCTCCTGTGACTAACCCGCCACGAGAACGATCTTTCCAAACTTCCCCCCCGAAGAGAACAGCTCATAAGCATCTGTTGCTCGCTCCATCGGGAACGCCGCTGTCACGGGGACCTTCACGTCACCGGACCCGAGGAGAGGCACCACGTTTGTGTCGATCGAACGAGCGAGCACGGCTTTCTCGGCGAGCGGACGGGGCCGAAGCGTCGAACCCGATATCCGGCCTCGGCCGTTCATGAGGCCCAGGAGGTCGAGCTCCATCCTCCCGCCTCCGCCCCCGACCCCGATCACCGAGACCCGGAAATTCGTGGCCAGAGCACCGACGCCTCTAGGTCCCGTAGGGTCGGGTCCACTCACTCCCCGTACACTCACTCCACGCCCACTTGGAGCAGGGCCGCGCCAGCCGAGGACCGAGGCGAGACTCGAAGCGCCGACGAGCTCGATGAGAACGTCGAAAGGCCCGAAACTCCCCGCGTCGCCAGGATCGACCGCTTCGCGAGCTCCCAGGCCAACAACGCGCCCGCGCAAGTGCGGGCTGCGAACCGACGCGAAGACCAGCGCGCCCGCTCGCGCCGCCAACTGAACAACAGCAGTACCGACCCCGCCCGCCGCCCCTGTAACGAGAACCCGGTCTCCGACCGACGCCGCGCACTGGGTGAACAACGCGTCGAACGCCGTCGAGAAGGCCTCGGGGAATCCTCCGGCCTCCTCCCATCCGATCGACTCGGGCACCGCGAGCGCAACGGACTCGTCCACGACTGCGAGCTCAGCCTGCGCGCCTCCACCGACTACGGCCATGACGCGATCCCCGACGGAAAATCGCGATGCACGCTCTCCCGCACCGACGACCTCCCCAGCGAGCTCCATTCCGGGAACGTCGGGGTCGAAACCGGGCGGGGGTGGATAAAAGCCCTGTCGTTGGAGGAGGTCGGCGTTGTTGATGCCAGCTGCCCGGACCCTCACGAGAAGCTCGGTCGCAGCGGGGACTGGGTCGGCACGCTCCTCCCACACCAGGTTGCCGTCGACGATCGTCACCGCTCGCATGGACTACGACCGTAGATGCCACGATGTGGGTCGTGAGGAGGTGAGCGGGTGTCGTTCGGCTGGGGCGAGGCTGTCTGGAACATCGAGGCACCCACGGGCGGCGACGACGCGTCCGTGGCGTCGCGTCCGCCGGTCGTGCACCCACCCGGCGAGCCGGGGACATCGAGCATGCCGAGTCGAGATGATGTGAAGCGTGAAACACCGGTTCCCGAACTTCCGCCGCTAGGAGCCGACCCAGACACCGGGGACGTGGCGCGGACCGCTCTAGCCAAGGCGGTGGCGCATTTCGTTCGACACGACCACCCCACTTCTTTCGGGGTCGACCCCGAATCAGTACATCAAGCAAGGGTCGCTCTACGTCGCGTGCGCTCGTACGTGCGTACGTTTCGCCCAGTCTTGGACGCCCAATGGGCCATGGAGATCCGTTCCGAGGCAGCGTGGTACGCCGCGGACCTAGGTGGAGTCAGAGATCTTGACGTTTTGGGCGAGCGCGTAGCGCGAGACGGAGGCGATCTCGGCGACACGGGCCTTCTGTCGGAGCTGCTCCAAGGCGAGCGGGACGAAGCGCTCCGACGCTTGACAACAAGCGCATTGAGTCCACGGCACGACACTTTGGTCGAGCACTTGTTGAGTGCAGCGGACCCACCCTTGCGTCGCCGCGCTTCACGCCCCGCATCCAAGGGTTGTCCGCCACTCCTCATTCGAGCCTGGCGGGACTTCAAGGAGGCCGGGAGGGAGGCTGAACACAAGCCCGACGACGTTCGTATCCATGCTTTGAGGATCCGCGCAAAACGGCTCCGCTACACAGCTGACGCCACTTCACCGGCGCTGGGCCCTTCGGTTGGCAAGATCGCTTCGGCGGCGGCGACACTGCAGGACAGGCTGGGCGTCCTTCATGATGCTGTGGTCCTTCAGTCGTGGCTGGAAGACCGCTCGAAAACACACCTCGAGTGTGCCTTCGAGGCCGGGAAGTTATGGGCGAGGGAAGCAGATCTCGTCGAGATCGGACGCTCACAGTGGCACAAGGAGATGCGCGGGGTTCGCAAGCGCTGGAGGGGATGGCGTCGTCGGGGATGAGTGCCCGCCGGTGCTCCCGCTGCACCGCCGGTGACCCTTCTACGCCCGTACTCCCGTTGTTGAACCCGTACTCCCGTTGTTGAAACTGACTGCTTATGGGGCTTGTGGCGATTGTGGCGATCGCCTGTGGAAAACAGCGCCACAAGCGCCACTCGGGCTATAAGCAACGAATTCCTTTACCCGACGCCTGCCTTTGCACGGCGCCGGCCTCCTCTTGCACGGCAGACTTCGCGGCGCCGGCCTTTACTGGCGCGGCACCAGCGGTTGTGCGCCTACGACTTGGACTCGCGGCGCTTTGACTTGTTCGGCCGACCTATGAAGTAGCCAATGACCCCGCCCACGACGAGGCACCCGATGATCACCCAGATCAGTCGCGGATCGGCGTTGACGAACCAGAAGTGCACCTTGACTGGCTGCGAGTTCTGGGCGATGAAGATGATCGCCAGAACGACGAGAGCAAGGACGACGATCGAGCGCGCCAGCCGCTGCCGGCGGAGGGCCAGCGCAGCTCGATCCGCATCGGAGCTGCCGCGTGACATGTCAGTCACGGTTGCGAGCGTACCTCTGCCCAGGACCGATTGCGTACACAGGCCCGCCTCTTACAGGCCCGCCTCTTACAGGCCCGCCCCTTACAGGCCTATGTGCCCCTTCGACTCCCAGAGCTTGATACCGCCGAGAATTCCGGCAGAGTTGTCCACCATCGTCACGTCCGCGTCCAGCTCGAAATCGATGCGACGTGCGTTTCCGCCGCCGATGTAGCAGTGGTCGAAGAACATGAGATCGCGCAGCACTGTTATGGCCTTGCGGACTCTACGGTTCCAACGAGTCTCGCCGATCTGCTTACGCGTCACTTCTCCGAGCTGTTGGTTGTAGGTCTCTCCCTTGCGAAAGGTGGTATGGGCGAATTCCATGTGCGGGAGCAACCGGGCGGAATAGAAGAGTCCCGTCCCGAATCCCGTACCCAACGTGATTACGAGCTCCAGGCCTTTGCCTTGCACCACCGCAGCTCCTTGGAGATCGGCGTCGTTCGCCACCTTCGCCGGTTTTCCAAGGTGCGACGCGAGCTCGTCCGCCAGCGGGAAGTGATTCCATAGCTTTACGAGCTCGCGGTCGATGTCCGATCCGGGGCCGGCCGTCGTCGTGAAGTGTGGCGCTGTGAGAATGTGCCCCTCTCGGACCATGCCGGGGAACCCCGCCGAGATGCGGTCGAAGGTGGGTAGCGGAGCAACGAGCCCGGCGAGATCGTCGACCAACTTCTGCGGCGAACAGGGGTAGGCGGTCGGAATCCGGACGCGGTCGGCGACCATCGCACCGGTGGCGTCGAGAACCGAAGCCTTGAGCCCTGTACCGCCGATGTCGATCGAGAGCGTGAAGGGCCCGGTCGGGACGTGTGCTGATTCAGGAACTGAAGTGCTCACGATTCTCCTCGTTTCGACACAGGTCTCCTCGTTTCGACGCAGGTTGTCCGATGCGCCCACCGATAGAACGCCCCAGGTTCTCACCGATCACGAGCTTTTCCGCGCCGGGCTTCCACCGGTCCTCGTGAAGGACCGCGCCGAGAGGAAGCCTTTTACGCCAGCCTTGGCGCTCGAGGTCTGGCGTGTCCTCGAGATGCGTCACGGGGCCGATGCACAGCCAAGCGACCGGACGAACGGTCTCGGGGATGCCGATCAATTCGCG
>DASPVS010000276.1:0-3841 GCA_035622235.1 Acidimicrobiales bacterium
TTTCGGAGGCGACCAAGGAGGTGCGGTTTCCGGGCTTGGAGAAGGACGAGGAGACGAAGGCGGGACCTGGGTGTGCTCGGGCGGAGGTGGTGGTGGCAGGACCGAAGGGTGGTCGCGAGCAGGAGGAGGAGGTGGCGGCGAGGGCAGGACCGAAGGTTGGTTGGGCGGCGAGGG
This sequence comes from Acidimicrobiales bacterium, assembly GCA_035622235.1. Classification (GTDB taxonomy): domain Bacteria; phylum Actinomycetota; class Acidimicrobiia; order Acidimicrobiales; family UBA8190; genus DASPVS01. Next base: position 175 of record DASPVS010000276.1, read on the forward strand.
AGGAGGAGGCGGAGGAGGCAGGACCGAAGGGTTGTCGGCCGGAGGTGGTGGTGGCGGAGGGGGTAGGACCGTAGGGTTGTCGGCCGGAGGTGGTGGTGGCGGAGGGGGTAGGACCGAAGGGTTGTCGGCCGGAGGTGGTGGTGGCGGAGGCGGAGCAGACGGAGGGGTCTCAGGCGGAACCCAAGACGAGGCCGGATCCGGAGTGCCCTGAGGATGCGGCTGAGTGGGTTGATCGAATTCCGTCGTCACGACGCGTCGCCCGGCCTACGGACGTGAAGCCCGCGGAGATGAGACGTCACGAGTTCTCACCCTACGAGCCGTTGCGATCCGGAGAGTGTCACCCATCCAGCGAAGGCGGCTCACCTCGGTAGCGGTTCGTGATGGGAACCCGGCGGTCCTTTCCGAACGCCTTCGACGTGACCCTGACACCGGGTGGGGTCTGGCGACGTTTGTATTCCGCAAGGTCGACGAGCCGCGCCACCTGCGCGACAAGCTCGGGGTCTGATCCGGATGCGACCAGATCTTCAACGGAACGGTCCTGCTCCACTAACGCGGCGAGCACCGGATCCAACAAGTCGTAAGGGGGAAGAGATTGGTCATCGCGCTGGTCCGGTCGCAGTTCCGCTGATGGGGCCTTGCTGAGCACGGTCTCGGGTATCACCTCTACGCCGTCACGCTCGTTTCGGTAGCGGCACAGCCTGTAGACGAGCGTCTTCGGCACGTCTTTGATCACGGCGAATCCTCCTGCCGAATCGCCGTACAGCGTCGAGAAGCCGGTTGCGAGCTCACTCTTGTTGCCCGTCGTGAGAACGATCCAGCCTGTTGCGTTCGAGATCCCCATGAGGATGACGCCCCTGATCCGAGACTGCATGTTCTCGTCGGTGAGACCGGATACCGGCTCGCCCAGAACCGGCTCGAGCATCTCGGAGAACGCTGCGTGAGCTTCTTCGATCGGCACAATCGTCAGCTCCACGCCGAGGTTCGAAGCGAGAGCCTTTGCGTCTTCGACGGAACCTGCACTCGAATATCGCGAAGGCATCGCGATCGCATGCACGTGCTCCGGCCCCATGGCGTCGCTCGCTACGACTGTTACCAAGGATGAGTCGATTCCCCCCGACAATCCGACCAACGCGTCTGTGAAGCCGTTCTTCTTGAGATAGTCGCGAGTCCCGAGCACGAGCGCTTCGTAGACCTCTGCGTCGCACCCGAGCGCCTCGGCTTTCTGTGGCGGATTGGAACGCTCGAGCACAGCGCTGGCTCTGCTTTCACTACTGAGCTGTATGACAGGAAGCCTCTCTCGCTCGTTCCCGAGCGCGGCCTCGGGCAAATCGAAGTCGGCCACGAACAGTTCCTCCGAATACTGCGCGGCCGACGCCAAAAGCTCGCCGTCAGCGCTCACGACCATGGATGCGCCGTCGAATACGAGCTCGTCCTGACCCCCCACCTGGTTCACATAGGCGATCGCGCACCCTGCCTCGGCGGCCCTGGACCGCAGCAGATCGAGCCGTTCTTGACGGCGGCCCATCGAATAGGGCGAACCATTTATGTTGACGACCAACTCAGCTCCCCCGCGACCCTGTGCGGCGACGGTCCCGTCGGGAAACCAGAGATCCTCACAAATCGATGCGCCGATCTTCACGCCGGCGATCTCGTACAGCACCAGCGGAGAGGTCCCGGGGGCGAACCACCTCTCCTCGTCGAAAACCCCGTAGTTCGGCAACAAGCGCTTGTGGTAAACGCCGGCGATCTGTCCCCCGACGCAAACGGCCAACGCGTTCCTCAACGGCCGTATCGGACCGCCTGCCACGTCGACGAAACCCACAAACACCGCACACGAACGGCTCGCAGCTGCCACAGCGGCGACAGCACGGAGATTGTCCTGGACGAAAGCCGGCTTGAGAAGCAGGTCCTCGGGCGGATAACCCGTCGTGGTCAACTCTGGAAACGCAATGAGGTCCGCTCCCTGTGCCTCGGCGTCGGACATTGCTCCGAGGACGCGTCGGCAGTTGCCTTCGATGTCGCCGACCACGGTGTCGAGCTGACACAGTGCGAGGCGAATTCGGGCCACGAGCACAGAGTACCCGGGACTATTACAGCGACCGCCTGGCATGCTGCATTCGTGGAGCGCGCACTACCGACGGCCCTGGAAGGACTCGTCGAGCGTTGTGCCGCGCCGAATCTGGTCGAGGCCACTCTTCGCCGCTTGATGGAAAGTTCACCAGACGACCTCGAACGGCTCGTCGACGGCCCACAGCCGACCGAACTTGCTCGCGCGCTCGTTGCAGTGAACGCTGCAAGCAACTCACTCGGGCGCCTTGTGGTCGCGGACGTAAGAGCTCTGGACGTCCTGAGTCAGCTCGACAATCCCGTGGTGGTCGATTCGAGCGACCCGGTCTCGCTGGCCAGGTCGAAGCGGCTCGAACTTCTTCGAATCGCTGCTCGCGACCTTCTCGGGTTCGACACCCTAGAAGAGGTGGGTTCGAACTTGGCCTCGATGGCGTCTGCCGTCCTCGGAGCCGCGCTGTCCATTACGACTGGCACCAACGGTGTCTCTGCGACCGGAACCAACGGCCAGTCGGATTGCCCACCAGAAAACTCCGTCGACGGTGGAAAGGCGTCGATCCCGAATGAGGCGCTTTCGAGCGGGCTGTCGATCATCGGCATGGGAAAGCTGGGCGGAGAAGAGCTCAACTACGCGAGCGACGTCGACATTCTTTTCGTGAACGACGATGGGGAGCGCGAAGGTGAGGCGCGACGCGTGCTCGAGGTCGCGCGTGATTGCTTCCGGGTCGACGCCGATCTGAGACCAGAGGGTCGCGCGGGCCCCCTTACGAGGAGCCTCGAGGGCTACATCTCTTATTGGCGCAGGTGGGCGCGCACTTGGGAGTTTCAAGCGTTACTGAAGGCGAGGTTCGTCGCAGGCGACCGAACCCTCGGTGGACGGTTCGAGGAGAGCGCCGCGAACGAGATCTGGGAACGGACCTACAGCTCCGAGGAGCTCGGAGAGGTGCGCTCGATGAAAGCACGCACCGAGTCGATGATAGAGAGACGGGGACTCGCGGGACGGGAGCTCAAACGAGGACCCGGCGGGATTCGTGACGTCGAATTCGCGGTTCAAATCCTTCAACTGGTTCACGGCCGCCTCGACCCGGCGATCCGGGGGCGGTCGACTCTGGAGACACTTCACGAGCTCGCTTCGGCCGGGTACGTGGATGCCGACGACGCGAGTGTCCTCGGTCGGGCATATCGGTTCCTGCGAACCGTCGAACATCGAATCCAACTCGTGGAAGAGGAACAGGCTCACGCTGTTCCGACGGGCGACGAGGCACGAAGAAGACTGGCGATCGTCCTCGGCTTCGAGGATGATCCTTCGGCAACAGCGACCGAGCGCTTCGACGAGGCGATCCGGGTATGTCTGCGCGATGTACGCGTCATTCACGAGCGGCTGTTCTTTCGCCCCCTTCTCGAAGCATTTGCCGAATTGGACGCCGTTGGGGAGAACGGAAGGGCCCGAGCAGCGACAGCGCGCGGACCCGACGGAGGAATGTCACAAGAGGCCATATCTACCCGCCTCGCGGCGTTCGGCTTCAAAGGGCCCAAGCGGACGCGCGCGGCGGTAGCGGAGCTCGCCGGGGGGCTCACCCGCAGCTCTCGACTCATGAGTCAG
>DASPVS010000277.1:0-9619 GCA_035622235.1 Acidimicrobiales bacterium
GGCTGTCGGCTCCTCTCCGAAGCGCCCACACGAGTGCCTCATCAAGAAGGTTCTCCAACCTCACCGGCGAGTACCCGAGCGTCGCCGCGGCAAGCGAGTCACGCTTTGCAGGCTCGTCCAATTCTGGATCGTGGGCCTTCGTTTCGAGGTAGTAGTCGATTATGTCGCGCCGCCCCGAACGGCTGGGAAGGTCGAAATAGATGGTGCGGTCGAACCGGCCGGGCCTCAACAGCGCCGGATCCAGATCGGCTGCCCGGTTCGTCGCACCAATCACCAAGATGTTCGCCGGGTCGAAGCCCGGCTTTTTGAGCCGGCTGCCGGCGGGAAGCCAGCTGTTCACCATGTCCACCAGAGCTCCGAGGAATCGAGTCTTAGCGGGCGGTTGGTCGAACGACTGAAGTTGCACGAGGAGCTCGTTCACCACTCCGGCTATGCCCTCGGTGTGTCTCGAGCCCATACCCCCCCGTGCGCCGCCGATCGCGTCGATTTCCTCGATGAACCCGATCGCACCACCCTCGCGCCGCGCATGCGAGCGAAGCGCGCGGAAGAACGAACGGATCTTGCGGTTCGTCTGCCCATAGAACATCGACTGAAAGGCCGAAGAGGAAACGAACAGGAACGGCACACCGGCCTCGGCCGCCATCGCCTTCGCCATATAAGTCTTCCCGGTGCCCGGTGGTCCCTCGAACAGAATGGACCGTCGTGCTGTTCCACCCATCTGTTCGGAAAAAGTGTCATGAGCCAGAAAGAGGTTGAGAGTCTTCGTCACCTCCTCGACCAAACCGGCGGCCCCACGTACGTCGGCGAGCCCTATGTCGATCTCTTCGGGACGAAACAGCATGTGCGGCGAGCGGCCGGCTCCGAGCAGGGGAAGGAGCATCACGCACGCGAGCAACAAAACCAGAATGAACGCCGGCAGGAACGGAAGCAACGAGGAAGGAACGTGCGGAAAGCCGAAGGGTTTCCAACCGTGAGCGACGTCACGAAGGATCAGCACGGCGAGGACCACCGCGAGCACCACGGCCAACCGGGACCATTTGGCTCTTCGGGTTCGCTCTCGAGCCTGGCCGACGTCAGCTCGCCTTACATCGACGACGGATGCCTGTCCGATCTCGCGAAGTCCAAGTTGGGTTGTCGGTCCTTCGACGAGGGGTACGGCCGGTCTCTGTTCGTCCATGCTCCCGACTCCGCTAGTGGACCCCTTCGCCACACGTCGGTGGCATTCGAGGGCCTTGGCCAAGTGGGAGTGCCGGTTTCGCCCTGGCTCCCCACGGTCGTAGGCGACCATCACCGACCGTGGCTCTCTGCTTCACGCCCAGTGGCAAGCTATCTCGGCGTCACTCTCCGTGTCAACGATGGTTCCTACCGTCACATGCTCGACGGACAGGTCCAGGGCCTAGATCCACCCGCGTTGGTCCTCTTCTGCCGAGCCGTGCAAGCTGGGAGGTCTGTGAACGACTTCGAGGTCAGAGACGATCCCGCAGCCGGGCGGCTCACCGTCGAATACGACGGTCTCGTAGCCGAGCTCATATACGAGAAGAAGGACGGGAAGCTCGTCATCCTCCACACGGGGGTGCCCGAGGAGATGGCTGGTCACGGCGTCGGTGGGCGTCTCGTCGCCCAGGCGTTGTCCATCGCTCGCGACGACGATCTGACGGTCGTTCCGCACTGCCCGTTCGCTCGGAGGTGGCTCCACGAGCACCCCGACGTTGCCAGCACCGTTACGATCGATTGGGCCGCGTCGCCGAGCTAGGGAGCCACGAGGATACGCCCGAGGTCAGCCCGAAGCTCGACCGACGCCAGAAGCTCGACCGACGCCGGAGAATGCCGGGAGCGACGATCTACTGGCGTCGGAGAAACGTCGTATAAGCGTCGGAGAAAGCAAGGCCAATGGCTGAAACTTGTGGTCACCTGGACACCGTCGCGGACGTCACGCCGTCGAGCGATGGGTGCGAGGACTGCCTCCGGATCGGAGGCCGCTGGGTCCACCTCCGCTTGTGCATGGTTTGCGGGCACGTCGGTTGTTGCGACAACTCACCCAACCGCCATGCGACGGCACACTGGAACGAGCACCACGACCATCCCCTCATACGGTCCTACGAACCGGAAGAGGACTGGTGGTGGTGCTACGCCGACCAGCTGTTCTTCGAAGTCGACGGCGCACCACCCGCGCCCTCTCATCCCTGAGCCTGTCACTTCTCTGACGATTCTCATCGGGTAACCCTCACCCTTCAGATAATTCGGCTTCCTTCCGATCAATACCGGGTGGCCCGGGCTGTTGCTCGACCACGGCTGCACGCGAGCGAGAGCTCGCTTACCCCCACTTACGAAAGGGAGGAGCCTTGAAGCGCTTCCTCGTCGGAACTGCCATAGTCGTCGCGGGCGCCGTGCCCTTCGCCTCCTCGGCGTGGGCGTCGAGCCCTGCCCGTCCGACCATCACCCCAACCGTTGCGACCTTCACCATCCCGAACAGGACCTCCGCTGGGACGGTCTGGACACTTAACCTGTGGGCGCACGGAACCCTCGTCGGTACGACATCGGGGACTTCCGGGACCCTGGTCGTAAATGTGCCTGCCACCAGCGACTGCAAGTTCCAGGCTGACGCGCTCAAAACCACGCGCTCCGGCCAGAAGACCTTTGTTGCAGGCTCGGGGGCGGTAGTCCCAGGCTGCGGGGGCGGAGTACCCGGCTAAACCACAGCATCAGCGTCGGAGACCCTCGGGCATCAAGTCGGAGCCCGGGGGCCCGGCCAGCCCAGGTCTGGGCTCAGACCCAACTCGGTCCGTCCGCCGAGCCATCGCAGTGCCGTGACCCGCTGCCGGGGAACGACGCCCGCGGAGTCCGCCTTATGATCCAGCGCGGGAAATCACGAGATTCTGATGGATACCACCGCGCCCGATGCCGCCTTCCCCACTCTCACCGCTGGTGAGCTCGAGCGCATCCGCGCCCGTGGCGAGCCGGCCACACTACGGACGGGCGACGTCCTCTACTCAGCAGGCGACCGGGACTACGACTTCTTCCTGATCGAGTCGGGCGAAGTGGAGATTGTCAGAACAGCCCGTCCGGACTCGCCGGCTCAAGTGGTCGCCAGTCACGGCTCCGGACGGTTCCTCGGTGAGCTGAACCTGCTCACGGGTCAAGCCGCCTACCTCGCCGCACGTGTGACCGTTCCGGGAACAGCCACGCGAGTCCCAAGGGCGCGGTTCCGTCAGTTGATGGCCGAGGACCCCGAATTGGCGGACGTCATTCTCAGGGCGTTCATGGCGCGGCGAGAGATCCTGCGGACCGGCGAAGGGAAAAGGAGCGTTGAAATAATCGGTCGCGAAGCGTGTGCCGGAACGCTCGCGCTGAGGAACTGGGCGTCCCGGCTGCAACTTCCTCACCTCTGGATCGATGCGGACACACCAGGGGGCGAAGCGGTGCTCGAATCGGTGGGAGCGTCCACCGAGGAGCTGCCGATCGTGGTGACTCCCACTGCCGTGCTCCGCAATGCGACGCCTGGAATCCTCGCGCAGACGCTCGGACTGACTTACCGAGCCACCCCTGACCGCGTTTTCGACCTCGTCGTCGTCGGCGGTGGGCCAGCCGGGCTTGCGGCCGCCGTCTACGGCGCTTCGGAGGGACTCGACACTGTGCTCGTGGAATCGGTGGCAGTGGGCGGTCAGGCCGCGGCGAGCTCTCGTATCGAGAACTACCTCGGATTCCCGTCCGGTCTGCCGGGGGCGGAGCTCACCTCTCGTGCGCTCGTACAGGCCCAAAAATTCGGGGCCGGGGTCACGAGCCCGTGCGAAGCCTTGTCCCTCCACCTCGGGAACGGTCAACTCATGATCACACTCGCGGACGGAACGGAGGTAGCAACTCACTCCGTCGTGCTTGCGACCGGGGCGTCGTATCGCAAACTGGACCTGGAAAATTGGTCGAGGTTCGAGGGTGCCGGTATCTACTACGCCGCAACGGAACTAGAGGCCCGATCGTGCGCCGGGCAACGGAACGAGGTTGCTGTCGTCGGAGGAGCCAATTCGGCCGGGCAGGCGGCCCTGTTCCTCGCGGGCCGAGACACCCACGTCCATCTCATCATCAGAAAACCCGATCTCGAAAGCGGCATGTCCCGATACCTGGCCGACCGAATACTGGCGGAACCGCGGATAGAACTGCACACCTCCGCGCAGGTCGTCGCGGTAGGAGGAGGAAGCGCCCTCGAGACAATCAAGGTCGCCGATGCCCGGACCGGGACGGAATTGGATCTTCCGTGCGTCGGACTCTTCTGCTTCATTGGAGCGGTCCCCGCGACAGCGTGGTTGGACAACGTCGCACTGGACGAAGCCGGTTTCGTGCTGACGGACACCGATCTGACGAGTGTCGACGAGCAAGCGACGTTCGAGATGCTCGGACGGCGGCCACTGCCCTTCGAGACGAGCATTCCAGGCGTGTTCGCGGTCGGCGACGTCCGCAAGGGCTCGATGAAGCGAGTTGCGGCGGCTGTCGGCGAAGGTGCCAGCGCGATTCGTTCGGTCCACTCGGCGATCGGAACGGACAATCGACAGCTCGCGCGTACCCCAGTGAGGATGTGACCTTCTTCCCTGGCCGAAAGTGGCCTTCGGGCGCACGATCTACAAATGATCGTGGACGACGAGGGATTCGCACTACTCGAGGAAGACGAGTGCTTCGATTTGCTGGGCCAATCGTCGATCGGCAGGGTCGGAGTCACGATCGGGGCGATTCCAGCGATTTTCCCGGTCAACTTCTCCCTCATCGATAGGAACATCTTCTTTTTCACCGCCCCGGGAACAAAGTTCTCGGCAGCGCTGCGGAATGCGGTGGTCGCCTTCGAGGTCGACCACGTCGACCCGATCTACCACGAGGGTTGGAGCGTTCTGGTCGCCGGCAAGTCCCACGAAGTGGCTGACGAGGCACTTCTCCGACGGGTCAAACGATCCCCGCTGGAACCGTGGGCCCCGGGCGAAAGAAGTCACGTCGTCTGCATCGACCCTGATTTCGTCTCAGGTCGTTCGATTCTCCATACGTCGGGCGTTCGCGCTTCGGATCGCTGAGAGGCATCCGCGCTTTGGATCGCTGAGAGGCATCCGCGCTTTGGATCGCTGAGTCATTCTCGGAACGCGCGAACCGGGGACCTTGGGCCCTACCAAGTGCTCGCACGAGCGTCAAAGCTGGTCTCGGGAAAGGCCCAGGTGGCCGAAAGGAGGTGCCCGATGTGCTTGCGAAACGTGAACGTACGTAAAAGGGACCTCGGAAAGAGAAGCGTGCACACGACGAAATTGGGTCGCGTGGGAACAACGAAGTTGGGCAGGGATTTCGTGCGGTCTTGGTCGAAAGCTCAAAGCCCGGGATTCGAGTCGGAACGTTCTCGTGTACTGGTGGAGACCCCAGACGGAGCCGAGGCGTACGCCTACTGGCACCTCCTCACCGACAACGGTTACAACGTCGAGTGGTGTCCGGGCCCCGGAGGAAGCACACATCGCAGTTGTGCTCTCGTTGCAAGTGGTAGCTGCCCCCTAGTGGACAGGGCGGACGTCGTCGTATCCGCTCTCGGTCTCGAACGTCGATCGTCACGAGAAGTATTGGAGGCGATCAGGCGATCACGTCCGCAAACGCCGGTCGTTACGCAGGCGCCCAAGCCTCAATTCGAACGTTGGCCTGAGGTGGTGGGGGGCACAGAGCATTTGCGCACCCCGGTGACGGGGCCCGCGCTGCTTCGCTCGGTCGCCGACGTCATTTCTGACTCGGAATAATTTTCCAGATCAGCAGGTCTCTCCTCACCCGCAACTGCTCAGATAGCCGGGCGTCCCAGGTTGGTACGCCTGGCCCGAATCAGCGTTGACCATGAGACACGATTCGTCCACTGCGACGAAGGCGCTCGCAGGGATCTGTTTCAACTGGTCCACTTCGTCGTCGGTCCACCGCGTGTCGGAGGTTCCCTGGAAGTACCAATTGCTGCCGTTGTCGGCGAGGATGAGGCCGTAAGTCTTCATGGTGGTTATCACCGTTTGGCACATCGCCGAGCACTGCGACGACGGGAGACTGAAGGTCTGCGACAGCCTGAACCGCGCACCCATGGGCGGGCAACTGGGATTGTCCTGTCCCGCTTCGTGGCGCGCGGGCCACAGGTACGACTGTTGGGTGCACTGCGCTGTGAAGCGAATCGCGTGATCCATGGACCCCGAGACCAGTTCGTCGTAGTTGACAAGTCCAGGCAGGATCGGCAGACCGGCTGCGTCCGCGGAGGTCCAACCGGCTGGCCGGAGCGCGTCCGATTGCAGGCTCCAGATCGCGCCGGAGCCAGCGGTCGACACACGGTGGCTGTGGTAGTGGGTGTCGAACAACTCGTACAAGGTGCACGTCGCCGGGTTGACCATGATCGCATGCCGGTCGGACCCGTTTTCGATGGGGGTTGATGCCGACAAGGGGTAAGGGCCCGGATCGCTTTGCGATGCGTACTTGAACTTGACTCGCACGAGGGGCTGACTCGGAGAGACGATCTGCCATGGGATCCCGTAGGGCTTGCTCGCGTTACCCGAGGGGCCGTAGTCGGGGTGGAGGTAGGTCGTCGAGGCGTCCATCGAATCGAGCCACGTCGCGCTGTTCGCGTCCACTGGCAGGCCGGTGATGGGTGTGTTCCAGACGTTGTCGGCGGGAAACGCGGGGCACTCGGTCCCGGGAAGGATCGTGCCGGTCGGCTGGGCCGATACTCCGCCGGAGCCCTGCAACACGAGCGCCGACAGGGACAAAATCGCAGCAGCGAACACGACCCCGGGTGAGAGCAAAGTGCGCTTCCGAGTCATCTGGGTGCTGATCCGTTGCAACATGCGAACCTCGCTGGCGAGCCCTGGGGCGGCTCTCGGAACCGTCAGGACGGCAACCCTAGGGTAGTGAGCCTTCGACGACGGGCTTTGTCTGCCGACTCACGGCGATCTCGTAGCTCCTATGGTTTCGCCATGCGTGATTCTGTCACCGTGCACATCGCCGCTCCGCCTGAGCGCATCTGGGACCTTTTGAGCGACGTGACGAAGATCGGACGATACAGCCCAGAGACTTTCGAGGCCGAGTGGATCGACGGGGCAACAGGACCCGTAGTGGGAGCTCGATTCCGAGGTCACGTAAAACGAAACGGGATCGGACCCACCTACTGGACGACTTGCACCGTTCTCGCGAGCAAGCCGGGCCAGGAGTTCGCTTTCGGCGTCGGTAACAGCGACAAACCCTTGAACGTCTGGAGTTACAAGCTCGAGCCGGCAGACGACGGGACCAATGTGACCGAGTCCTTCGAGCTCGCTCCGAGGTGGTGGCTCAAGCTTTACTGGGCGTTACTCGGCTGGGCTCGAGGCCGCACCAACCGTGACGGGATGAGGACGACGCTCGAGCGGGTCAAGGCCGAGGTCGAGTAGCTCCGACGTCCGTCGCTTCGACCAAACGCTTCATGCCCTCGCGCCAACCGACCTCGGCTCTACCGAGAATCTCGTGCATCAACGTGACGTCCGGCCAAAGGGACCAGGGAGCATTTGGGGTGTGCCGGATGATCGGAGACCTTCCGACGAGCTCCCCGAGATACGCGCAGTATTCCTCGGCGCTCACCGTCTCGCTGCCTGCCAAATTCACGATCACGGGCGGGACCGAGGCGACGTCCAGCGCTCTGATGCCGAGCCGCACGTAGTCGTCTTCGTAGATCGGGTTGTAATTGTTGGGTCGGTCGGTGTGAAGAACGATCTCCTTGCCCCGGATGATTCTCTGCAGTCGGTCCGCGGGAGCTCCGCCCAAAGGGCCGTACGTCGAAAAGATCCGAATGATCGTCACAGGTACGCCGAACTCGATCGAGGCAAAGCGCACAACCTGTTCTGCGGCGATTTTTGAAAGGCTGTAGAAGCCCAAGTGAACACCGGGCGGATCATCCTCACGCAACGGCCTCTGGCCCTGATAGGCGTATGCAGAGCCAGTCGAGCAGAAAACCAGGCCTTTCACGCCTTTCATGCCTTTGCATGCGGCGACAAGACGGCCTGTCGCCTGGGTATTCACTTCGAATGTGCGACGCCAGTCCTCCCGGGAACTCCCTCCCGTCAAAGCGCCTGCGTGAAAGATGTGAGTAAGGCCCGAGGGCAGTAGGCCCGCGTCGAATTCACCCAAGTCGCACGCGAGTGGGACGACGCCTATTTCTTGGAGTCGCGCTTCGTCATTCGGCTTTGTGAAGCGCGCCATGCCGTACACCTGGTGATTCCGGGACAGAGCCCGCGCGAGAGGGAATCCGACGCGGCCCGTTGCTCCGGTTACTAAGACAACGCGCCTCGGACCAGCGTATTCGCCGGCGCTGGAGCCAGAGCGTCTCTGCTGGCTCTGACCGAGCTGATCGCTTCGTTTCACGTCGTAGATCGACTCAACTCATGTGAGAACGCTCATCTGTGCTCATCTAAAGCCGGCCAGGTTCGATCGAACCAACGTTTGATCCTTGTCGATCCGAATTCCGATTTTTCAGCCGCGATGAGCTCCGATGGTCCCTCGAGCGATCCGACAGGTTGTTGCCCGCTCAAGAACGTCACAGCCACCTTCGCCACTTTGTCGTAACCGAACTCCAAATAGCACACACCATGCCCGTCATACGACTGCTCGACGGAAGCGCCGTCGTGCCGGGCGATGATCTGTGCAGCTACGACGGATGCTTGACCCTCGGAGAACACGCCCGCTTTGGGGGTTCCTACGCTCGTTACGTCCCCGACGGCGTAAACGTCGGAAAACCGCGTTTCGAGGGTGAGCGGGTTGACGGGCACCCATCCGTCCTCTGTCATTCCTGATGCCTCAACCACGGTAGGCACCTTGTGACGCGGGACCCCCAGGAAGAGGTCGAACGGCATCTCGCTGCCATTCGAGAAGACAGCCACCTTGCGCTCGGGATCGAGACGTTCGATCAACAGATCGGGATGCCATGAGATCCCGCGCTCGGAGAACGCCGCCAGAAGAGCCTCCGAAGCAGCCGGCGAGGGTGGGATCGGAGCGCCGAGGGGCATCACGAGCGAAATGGTCGAGTCACCACGTAATCCGCGCTCGGTGAGGTAATCATCCATCAAAAGGGCGGTCTCGCTCGGCGCAGGGGGGCATTTGAACGGCGTGGACGTCACACCGACGACGACGCGTCCTCCTCGAAACTTTGCCAGTACCTCGCGTAATGCGAACGCACCCTTCGGTGAGTAGAACTCGTTGCCAACTTCCACGAGGCCAGGAGTATCCGAGGGCTCCAAGTCAGAACCGAGCGCAAAGACGACAATGTCTCCGCGAAAGGTTCCGGAGTCAGTTTCGACACGCTTCGCCTCAGGATCGATCGACCGGATCACCGTCTGGACGAATTGCACCCCGGGCTTGGCAAGGTCCTTGTAGGGATGGAAGACCTCGTGCGAACGCCGTCGCCCGAACATCACGTCGAGCTTCGAGAACCCGAAGATGAATCCGTCGGACTGGTCGATCAGGACCACGTCGGCCGCGTCTCCCAACCGCTCCGACAGGGCAGCCGAAAGCTCCAAACCGCCGAAACCCGCTCCCAAAACCAGAATCCGCATCTCAAAGACCCTACAGATTCGACCTCGATGCCGGGGGAGTGTCGGCGTTGGATTCGGTGGGA
>DASPVS010000278.1:0-5434 GCA_035622235.1 Acidimicrobiales bacterium
TGGGAGAGCCGGACGGCACACGAGGTCGCACGAGCGTGGCGGACCACGTTCGTAAGGCCCTCGCGCACGACCCAACCGAAGAGCTCGCTGTTCGCGGGGTCGACCGTGTCGATCGCTCGGGGAATGTCCGCAAGAACTCCAGCCGACCGCAAGAGCTCTCTTCCTGTCGCGAGCTCCCGCGCGAGCGTGACGTCGTGATATCCCGATACCGCGGCGCGCACGTCCGCCAGCGATCCTCTGGCGAGGGCTTCCACCTCGGCGATCTCGATCAGTGCTTGCTCGGGGTTCGTCTCGCCCAGCTTGCGTGCCAGCCCAGCCTTGACCGTGATGGTGGTGAGCGAGTGTCCGAGCAGATCGTGGAGGTCGCGCGCGATCCGGGAGCGCTCGTTCTCTGCGGCGAGCCGCGATACCTCCGCTTGAGCTTCTGCCAGCCTCGAATTCATCTGCAACAGGCGTAGAAAACCGAAGGTCGCGAGAGCCACGACCGGTATCGCGACGGCGGTGACGTTGGTGAAACCCGTTCCGAAATTGTCGTGCCACGAAGGAACCAGACCGGGGACCAGGATCGCTGAGACCGTGAACGCGAAAACGATCGGTATTGCGTAAGCCCCGAGACGAACGACCGTGACAACCCCGATGAATGCGCAAAGTACGAACGCAGCAGAACGCGCAAAGGGCAGCTCGGCCACGAACAGGGCGACGAGAATCGCGTAAGGAACCCAAAATGCAAGCGGAGGGCCGTCCGAATTCGCGAGTGTGACGAGGTAGGTAACTCCGAAGGCCGCGAGGAGGACGTAACCGCTGATTGCATCGGCACCAGTAGACGTGTTGGCCACGGCTCTTGCAACGTAGATCAGGTAGACACAAAAAACGGCCGGCAGGATGTAGCGACGCCATCCAAGGGCCGATCGTTGCAACGCGCTCGCTCCTGTCAACTCCAAAGGACGTTCCGGCCCGGCAACAGCTCCCACGCCCATCAAACGTACCGTCGCATTCAAGGCGCCTTTTGCGCCGTCCCTGCCGCGGTCTCCGCGGCCGCCCCTGCCGCCGTCCGTAGCGCCACCCCGATAGCCGCCCCTGCCGACGCCCCTGTCGCCCTCCCTACGGCCGTCCCTACCGACGCCCCCACCGACGCCCCTACGGCCGCCGCCTATCACCGTCGCTGCGGCCCGATCGTTCATACCTGGCTGTTGTCGTGCCTGTAAGCGAGAACCGCAAGAGGAGCTAGAGCGACACTCCAGATCGCGACAACGACCCAGCCTTCGATCGGCCAGACGTTGCCCTTGAAGGCCGTTTTTCCGGCCTGAACCAACCAATAGGACGGAAGGCCTTTGATGACGTCGAACAGCACTCCAGATTTCGCGATCAGAAATCCGTAAGAGCCACCCAGCAGCGCGAACAAGGTCACGATGCCGCCGACAGCCGGCGTGAGCGAGTCGGCGCTTACGAGGTGACCCAGCCCGATACCCAGTAGGGCGAAGGGTACGAGGCCCACGAGGAGCAGACCGAGGACTGTTGCCCATTCTGTGAACGAGAGTCGAACGCCGAGGGCCGTACCGGCAAGACAAATCCCGGCGATCGTGATGAAAGCCATCACGTAGGCGCAGAGCATCTTCGAAGTGAAATATGTGCCTACGCTGAGAGGCGAGATCCTTATCTGCTTCGTCCAGCCGACGGCGCGCTCCACAGCGATGCGCCCTCCGATCGAGACGACCGCGACCATCGATCCGAAGGCCGCCATTCCCGTCATGAAGTAGAGGGGAAAGCTAACGCCGTCGAAGTGGGAACGACGACTCGATCCGGCGATCGTCAGGTAGAGGACTAGGGGCCAGAGGAGAGAAAAGAAGAGATACCGCTTGTTGCGGAAGTTTCTCACCATCTCACAATGGACGTAGGTGGAGCGGCGCATGGGTCTAGCTCCTTTCAGCTCTGCTCGGAGATTGGTCGGAGGTGAGGGCGAGGAATGCATCTTCGAGCCCTGCGCCCTTGACCTCGATGTCGTGAACAGAGGGAAAGCGGTCGAGCAGCGCGCGAAGCGCCGTCTCTGGATCCGAGCAGTAGAGGATCACCGCGTCACCTCGGCGGTCAGCGCTGATCACGCCCGGGGTAGCGCTCAATTCCAACAGACCGACCCCCGGAAGAGTCGCTCGGATCGTCCGTCCACCCACCCTCGCCTTGATCTCGGTGGCCGGTCCGTCCGCGACGATCTCTCCGTGTGCGAGAAGAACGATCCGATCCGCATACGCGTCGGCTTCCTCGAGGTAATGCGTCGAGAAGATCACCGTTTTCCCTGCCTCCACGACCGACTCCACCGCGCTCCAGAAGTCGCGTCGTGCTTCGACATCAAGAGCAACGGTCGGCTCGTCGAGCAGGAGAAGGGCAGGGTTCCCGACGAGCGCTACCGCGAACCGGACTCTTTGAATCTGGCCTTGCGAGAGCTTGGTGGTGCGGCGTTCCGAAAGCTCAAGAGTTCGCGTCTGGCGTAACACCTCCTCCACTTCCGTCGGCCGCGGGTACATGGAAGCGACCAACGTCACGAGCTCCCGCACGCTCAGGTGAGGCAGCAACGATCCGGTTTGCAGCATCCCGCCCACGACTCCTGCCTTGCCGGCCCGCAAAGGAGACATTCCGGAGAGCGAAATGCGGCCCGAGTCGGGTCGAACGAGGCCGAGGATCATGTCGATCATCGTCGTCTTGCCCGCGCCGTTCGGACCGAGCAGCGCGACGGTCTCGCCGGGCGCGATCACCAGATCGATCGAACGAAGTGCAGACAATCGGCCGTACGACTTCGAGAGGCGGGAGATGACGACGCATCCTCGAGCAGTACTCAGGTTTGTCATGACGACAGTGTCGCCTGTCGAAATAACTGTGTGACCTGCTGGGCCTCACGAAATCGGCATGACAAATGTCACGTCGCCTGCTTCATAGCCTGCCGATAGCCTCGCCCAACCTGGACGGCGGTGGAGATTCGCCGATCAGTACGGATTCTCAGTAGGGATTGGACGCCGTCGAGTAGGAGATCGGACCCGACGAAGTGCCCTTCCACGCAAGGGTTATGAGGCCGCCGTGAGCCGCCGAGGCTGGGGGCAGATCCGTGCCGGCTTGAGGTTGTGTTCTGCCGACCTGCCCCGCTGTCGCCGTGACCTACATAATCGACCGCGTCGTTGTACCAGATCTGTGTGTTCGACCCTTTCCCCTTCCAAGCAAAGAAGAGGTCGGCGTTCCATTCCGCAACGGCTCATTCGAGCGCTTCCTTTGAACCGACTGAGACAAGAACACTTTGAAGGTCGGCCTTTGCACGGTTGCAACACAACGGACACACGACGGTTACACGTGCGTAGGCGAAGGACCACTTCGGCGGTGTGAGCAGAAACTACCCTTCCACCTGGGACTTTGAGCCGCTCACCGGTACTGCAAAAAGCCTCACAGGGGCGTCCCGGAGCCACGACTGGCCCCCGGGACCCCCCCGAATTGCCCCCCACTCCGACCCGGGCCACCTGGGTCACTCGAGTCGGACCGACTTAAAGGTAAAGCATTACCGCGTCAAATGCACGGGCGAATTCAGCGGCAGGCTTGCGAGCAAAGCTGATCGGAGTCGTCCCTAGCTGGCCCATTTCTGGCTGTGCCATTTCGGGCTGTGTCGCTCGGATCGAATGGCTAGCGTCGACAGCACCGGCGCCATCGTTCACAAGTTCGGATTTTGGCTCCGGACCACTTTTGACTCCGGACTACGTAGGTAGCACCACGGAGGTGGTTGTGAGGCTTTGGGGTGACGAGCTCGAAGGCGCCCGTGACGAGATCAGGGCAGAGGCCAAGGAGTTCCTCGCGCGGTTTCCTTCGACCGCAGACGAGAGCGGCTCTCCCGTCGAACGCGCTCGTCTCCGCCGTGCCGCGGAATCAGCCTTGATCATGCGTTCCGAGAAAGGCATCGATCGCACGATTACTACGTCTTCCGGCGAGATTCCGGTTCGCGAATTCCGACCCGAGCGGATCGACGGGGTCATGTTCCACATCCACGGTGGCGGTTGGATGACTGGTGAGCCGGCGCTCACGGACCTTCTCAACGCAGGCCTCAGTGAGCATTTGAACCTTGCGATCGTGAGCGTCGACTACCGGTTGGCCCCGGAACACCCGTATCCGGCCGGGCCCGATGACTGCGAGTCTGCTGCTTTATGGGTACTCGAACACGCCGGCTCTGAGTACGGCACGGCGAAGCTTCTCATCGGAGGGGAATCAGCCGGGGCCCATCTGTCGGTTGTCACACTTTTGCGCCTACGCGACCGACACGGAGCGGCTGACCGTTTCCGCGGTGCCAACCTTGTCTTCGGCCCTTACGATCTCGGATCTTCTCCCAGTCATGCCGGTGTTGGGATCCAACGAGGATCCGACATTCTCGACTCCGACGACATGCAATTCATGGTCGAGCAATTCACTCCGGGATTCACCGACGAGGAACGACACCACCCCGATGTCTCACCTCTGTACGCCGACCTGCACGGCATGCCTCCCGCCTTGTTCACGGTCGGAGCGCTCGACCACCTCGTGGACGACACTCTCTTTTTTGCTGACCGCTGGGTGTTGTCCGGAAACAGAGCCGAGCTGCTCGTGTACCCGGACGCTCCACACGGGTGCATCGCGCTTCCTACCGTGATGAAGCACTGGTGGCCACGCCTAGAAGCCTTCTTGAAGGCCTGTTTGAAGGAAGACTCAGGCGAAGGGTAAGAACCGGCAAATAAAAGGACGAGATGCCGATGTTGATCATTGCAGGATCGTTGAGCTTCGACCCCAAGGATCGCAGCGACGTATTGGCGAGCCTCACCGACATCACCGAATTGAGCCGCAAAGATCCAGGGTGTGTCGAGTACTGGTGGGCAGAGGACGTCGACGAGCCGAACACCTTCCGGTTCTTCGAGTGCTGGGAAACAGAGGAGCTGTTCGAAGCGCACGTCGCTGCCCCGCATGAACGCGCCTTCGGGGAACGAAATCTCTCTCGGATCACCGGGGCGACCGCCACGATGTTCGTGGCCGACCCGAAGATCCAGTAGCTATTTCTCGCAGGAGCCCGCCGCACCGGGCAGAGGTTGGCCGGAGTAGTCGTCGGTGTTCCAGAGGTTCTGGTGCACCTGTGGCCATGCACCTCTGGCGTGACACGCCTTCGAGCTCGTCGACCAAATGAAGAGCTCTCCTTCGCGCGTGCCTGTCACCAGCACCTGGCGGGACATCGACCCGAGCGTGCCGAACACAGCACCGCCGGTCACCCATCCACCTGTGAGCTTGGGAAAGCCCGGAGCTTCATTACCCGTGCCGTCGAAGGCCCGGAGATCGGAATCCGAGCTCGCTTCGACGGCATACGTATGGCCCTCGCTACCCATCAGATCTGCCAACAGCGGCTGATCGAAGAACTGCAGACTGTCCATCACCTGAGGAAAGCCAC
>DASPVS010000279.1:0-3116 GCA_035622235.1 Acidimicrobiales bacterium
CCCTCGGCATGATCGGTCCGGTGACGATCATCTCCGAGAGCTCGATCGGATCCAACACTCGGCGCATCGAGGCGGCGACGGGGCTCGGTTCGCTCGCATTGCTGAAGGACCGCCATTTGTTGCTCGAGCGCGCGGCGGAGATGCTTCGCGTCGACCCTGATGGCGTCGTGGACGCGCTGGAGCGGCTTCTCGAGAGACAGCGCGCGGGCGAGAGGGAGCTGCAGCGGCTCAAGTCTCAGTCGCTCGAAGCGGACGCGGCGGAGTTGGTGAACCGACGAGTCGACGGTGTCGTCGTTGCGCGGCGCGACGGGCTGACACCGGATCAACTGCGCGAGCTGGTCCAGTCCGTCCGACAGAGAGGCGAGCTCCGTGCTGTGGTGGTCGGGGGTTCGCCCGACGGGACGAAGGTCGCGATCGCGGCATCGACTTCGGGCGAGGTAAACGCCGGCGATCTGGTGAAAAGAGCAGCTTCGGTGGTGGGCGGCGGAGGTGGGGGAACTCCGGACCTGGCGGTCGCGGGCGGAAGGGACCTGACGCGTCTCGAAGAGGCTCTTGACACCGCGGCGCACGTGCTGGGTGTACCTGGCGCGCGCTCGTCCGGGTCATCTCCTCCCGAATCCGACGGTGGGTCTCGCGGCTCGGACGGCGGGCCGGTCTGATCCGGTGCGGGTGGTAGGCATCGATCTCGGACAGCGCCGGATCGGAATAGCCGTCACAGACAGCTCAGGAACGATCGCGAGTCCCAGGGCGACGCTTCGACGCAGCGGCAACGACGAGGCCGATCGCCACCAGTTGGTTGCACTGGTGGAAGAAGTCGGGGCGGGCAAAGTGGTCGTCGGCCTACCCCTGAGCATGAACGGACGAGAGGGGAAGGCCGCTCTACTTGCGCGCCAGGAGATCGCGGAGCTGGAAAAGCTTCTTGCTCCTCGTGGCGTTTCTGTCGAATCCTTCGACGAGAGGCTCACCACGGTCACGGCCGATCGCGCTCTTTCCGAAGCGGGATTGAGCGGACAGAAGCGTCGTCGTGTCGTCGACCAGAGCGCGGCTGCGGTGATGCTGCAAGCCTGGCTGGAGCAGCACCGTGGCGGCTGAACACACCCGCCGGAGCGTGAGGCGCCGGAGGACGCTCGCGGCCCTCGGTGTGGTCGGGCTCATCGGCGTCGGGCTCCTCGCTTGGGCGGTGTCGTGGTACGAGGGACAGGTCAACCCAGGTCCCCGCGGGCCGGCGGTCGTGATAGACGTACCGCAGGGAGCGTCCGTCGGATCCGTCGCGTCGAAACTGTCGGATCGAGGTGTGATATCGAGCAGCTTCGCGTTTCGGCTTTATCTCTTCTTGCATGGCACACCCGTCGTGCACCCCGGTCGGTACCTGGTCTATCGAGACGAGGATTACTCAGGCATCCACAACGTGCTCGCGGGCGGCCCGGACGTGTTCGAGATTTCCGTCCCTCCGGGTTTCACCGTCGCCGAGGTCGCGGGCGAAGTGGGGTCGTTGCCGGGCCACGACCAATCCTCGTTTCTCAAGACCGCCCGTTCGGGCGAGGTGACATCTCCGTACCTGAGCGCGGCATCGGAGGCGGGTTCGTACAACCTGGACGGCCTTCTTGGTACGGGGACATACCTCGTGCTGCCGGGCGAGAGGGACGCGACGCTTTTGAGAGCAATGGTGACTCGCTTCAACACGCAGGCGGCGAAGATGGACCTGACGAGCGGCTCGGCCGCGCTCGGGTAC
The DNA here is from genome assembly GCA_035622235.1 of Acidimicrobiales bacterium. Classification (GTDB taxonomy): domain Bacteria; phylum Actinomycetota; class Acidimicrobiia; order Acidimicrobiales; family UBA8190; genus DASPVS01. The sequence goes on from DASPVS010000279.1 coordinate 1,733, forward strand.
AAGCCTTATCAGGTGATCACCATCGCGTCGATCGTCCAGAAAGAAGCTTTGTCTCCTGGAGACAGCGCGACTGCCACCGCGTTCAACGCACCAAGGGTCGCGAGGGTCATATACAACAGGCTGGCTGCCGGAACACCTCTGCAGGATGATTCAACCGTTCTCTACGCGGAAGGCCGCGACGGTGGGACCGTGACGAGCAGTGATCTGAATTACAACAGCCCGTACAACACCTACGAGCATTCCGGGTTGACCCCGACGCCGATTTGCTTTCCTTCCGCACTGGCATTCCAGGCGACCCTGCATCCTCAGCCGGGTTCTTGGATGTATTTCGTACTGACAAGTCGCGACGGCACCGAGACGTTCTCCGACACCTTCACCGAGCAGGTTGCCGCAGAACAGCTGGCCCACAGCAGGGGTCTCCCGTGACCGGGCCGGATCAGTCGGGGAGTGAACGTCGTGCAACGGAGACGCCAGTGTCGCGAAACGTCGACTGGCCCAGCGCGACGACGACGTTGGTCGCGACCATCGGCGATCCGATCAGACATTCGCTTTCCCCATTGCTCCACCAGGTGGCCTTTGCAGCGATGGGAATCGACTGGGTTTCTGTTGCGTTCGAGGTTCCGGCGGGGGCCGCTGCTCGGGCATTGACCGGGATGCGCGCGCTCGGCATCGCCGGCCTGTCGGTAACGATGCCACACAAAGCCGACGTCGCTGGTGCTGTCGACGAGCTGACGCCTGTTGCCCGGAGCCTTGGCGCGGTCAATTGTGTGCTCAGAGAAGGCGACCTTCTGATCGGCGACTCGACCGACGGCGAGGGTTTTTTGACGGCACTCGAACGTGCCACCGGATTCACCGCGACCGGAAAACGGTGTCTCGTCCTCGGTGCGGGGGGCGCCGCGCGAGCGGTTGTCCTGGCGCTCGGTGAGGTGGGTGCTGAAGAAGTCGTCGTAGTGAATCGCACCAAAGAGAAGGCAGAAGTCGCCGCGCAATTGGCAGGCGCCGTTGGCAGGACCGGCTCAGCAGCCGACGCCGTGGACGCCGATCTCGTGGTCCAAGCGACACCCGTTGGGATGGTCGGTTCCGGCGAGGTCGGTTCTGGCGAGGTCGGTTCGGGCGAGGACGCGTTGATCATGGACCCCGAACTGATCCAACCGGGTCAAATCGTGGCTGACCTCGTGTATCACCCGGAGGAGACCCGTTTCCTCGAGGAAGCTCGGCGCCGCGGTGCGACCACCGTCAACGGGCTGGGGATGCTCGTGCATCAGGCGGCCCTGGCGGTCGAGCGGTGGACCGGCCGGCCGGCTCCTGTCGAAGCGATGTGGGCCGCCGCCAGCTCTCGCGCTCGTCGAGGCTGACGGGCTGAGACGTTCGCACCGTCGTTCGC
>DASPVS010000280.1:0-3067 GCA_035622235.1 Acidimicrobiales bacterium
GCGACCAACTTCCGACGATCGTTCAGATGGGTACCCCCGCCGGGCAGGTGGAAGGCACCGACACTGTCATCGCCGCTGGCACCGTCGACGCGTTCTGCGATCAGATCGTCGCGGGAGCCGACAAACCAGGGGACGTCCTGGTGGTCTTCGGCGCGACTTTGATCGTGTGGGCCGTGATCAGCGATTGGATCGACGCACCGGGCCTCTGGACCTTGCCGCATTCGGTGTCCGGCCTCTACCTCGTGGGCGGGCCGAGCAACGCCGGCGCGCTGTTCGTCGACTGGGCCAGGTCGTTGCTCGCAAGCCACGCGTCGGCCCTTCCGGCAGACCCTGGTCGCGTCCCGGTATGGCTCCCATACCTTCGTGGCGAAAGGTCTCCCTTTCACGACCCTTCGCTGAGATCGAGCCTGCACGGGCTCGACCTCACCCATGATCCGATTGCTCTGGAAAGGGCCGCTTACGAGTCGAGCGGTTTTGTGATCCGTCACATGCTCGATCGCGCCGGAATCGAACCAGCACGGATAGTCGCGAGCGGTGGTGGCACGAGGGTCGCCGGCTGGATGCAGGCGGTCGCCGACGCGGCCGGTGTCGTGGTGGAGACTGCCGCAGTGCACGAAGGTGCGGCTCTCGGCGCGGCGTTCTTCGGGCGGATGGCGGCAGGCCTCGAATCGTCGCTGGAACCTGCAAGGGAGTGGGCCCGAGTCGGATCCCGTTACGAGCCAGATCCTCGTTGGGTCGGCCCGGTTGCGGAGCGTTATGGGCGCTTTCTCGATCTCAATCCCTGAGATCGCAGTTCCACGGTGATCCAAGAGCTCGCAGTTCCACGAGCCGACCATCGACAGGTCGGCGACTCATGGATCTGATTCGGCTCTGCCATGCTTGGTCGAGGAGGTGAGCGACTTGAGCCCAGACGCTAACCAGGAGGATCAGGCGTCGGACCGCTGGATCTTTCCATTCGAAACGGATTTACACGCCGTCGCACCCGGTTTACACGACGCTCAGAATGCATGGCTGGCGCAAATCGACTCACTGAAGGCGCCAGACCGTAAGACGCACGAGCTGATTCGAATGGTCTGCACCGTTGCGCTGAGGAACTCACTCGGAGTGGCCCGTCACGCGATGCTCGCAGCAGAGGTAGGGGCAACGTGGGAAGAAGTCGCAGGAAGCATTGTTTTGAGCGAACCGGCGTTCGGTCTACTCCCCGCAGTCGAAGCTCTACCGTGGGCTCGGAAGGGCTGGGAACGGGGACATGCGACGCTTGAAGATGCGGAATCGAACGAATCGCCCGACTGACGAGAGTTTGCCCGACTGAGGAGAGTTTGAACGTCAGCGTTTGGCAGGCTTCTCGGGATTCGATCCTTGATCTCCCGCTGAGCCGGCGAACAGAGCACGGTGCACCATTGTCGTCAGGGTGTCGATCGCAATGGTGTCAACCGGTTCTCCGGCGAACTGTCGCAGGTAATGAAATCGGTCGACCATGGCGATGACGGCTTCGGAAGCGGCGTTCGGGTCGATTCCCGGATCCGGACCCGCTTCGGCGATGCGCCTTGTCAATGTGCTCAACACCCCGCTCGCGGCTAGTTGAGCTTGTTCGGTGAGCTCGACGTCACTCATTACTAGGTCGGTCCACGCTCTGATGACTGGCGCGTATCGCTGCCAAGCGTCCGAGAACTCCTCCATCCACTGACGAAGCTCATTCCAGCCGTCCGCGTCTGGCCCGACGGGGCCGAGGGTGTTGTCGAGCGATGCGACGACTTCGCCGGCCTCCGCGACGAGGGCTCTCAACAGGTCTTCTTTGTTTGAGAAGTAAAGATAAAAAGTGCCGTGAGAGGTCCTGGCGACCTTGACAATGTCATCTACCCGTGCAGCGTGGTATCCGCGGCGATTGAAAACCGTCATTGCCGCATCGAGCAGTTTGCGCATCGTCTTGCGGCCTTGAGAGCGAAGGGCCCTCCTGCTGGCGGGCTCGCCTGCGATTGCGGGCGCGCTGGAACTCCTGTTCACAGGCCTGGTCGAGGAAGATCGTCGTACCGTTCCGGTTTCGTCGGCCACCCGCCTGCTGCCGGAGCCGTCGTGACTCGGTCCGCCTGGTGCCATGAGGCTTCGATCGTAGTGGTTTGCGACACTGACCTCTCGGAAGCCGATATCAACCTCTCGGAAGCCGATATGAACCGGTCTTGTTCGGTTCGAACGCGACCTTGATGGCGCCGCTCGCGTCCTGACGAGCAATCGCCTTGACCGCTTCCCACCACTGTTCCAAAGCAAAGCGGTGCGTCAGCATTCCCGTGAGGTCGACACGTCCGTCGACGACGAAGTCGAAGTAGTGAGCAAGTGCGTGCTGGCGCACTCCGTCGACCTCTTCGACCCCAAATGCGTTCGAGCCGAAAATGCTCAATTCTTTGAAGTAGACGGGGGTCGACTCCCACCTGCCAGGTGTGTGGACACCGGTCTGTACGAGCGAGCCTCGTTCTGCAAGAACGCGTACTCCCACTTCCAGCGTCTCAGGTCTAGCGACGGTGTCATAGACAACGTCGACGCCCCCCGGATGTGTGATGGGGAGCCCATCGAAGGGCGTGTGCAACACGCCGCCGGACCACTGTGAGATTTCCTCGATGAGACCGAGGCGCGGCTCGTGGGCGAAGACCCGCGAAGCCCCCAGACGGCGGGCGAGGTCGGCTTGGGCCCCAAAGCGCGCGATCACGCCGACTTCAGTTTCCGGGTACAAGGCGTGGAGCGTGGCGACACTGGTCGCTCCGAGGGCGCCGGCGCCGTATACGAGTACGCGCCCCCCCTCAGGTGGTGGATGGCGGACGATCGCATGCATCGAAACGGCAAACGGATCGGCGAGGACCGCGAGCTCGTCGGGAACGCCGCTCGGCACGGGCAACAACATCGAGTCGTGAGCAGCGAGCAGTTCCGCCCAGCCACCCGGGGCGTCGGCGGCGACTCCGATATGGACCCCGGGACCGAGCGCGCCGGTCGTGAAACTCCAGCAAAGGCTGAGGTCACCAGCTTCACAGGCGGGACACGGCGGATCGACTCCCCGCGGACCACACGACAGCCAGGG
>DASPVS010000281.1:0-7219 GCA_035622235.1 Acidimicrobiales bacterium
GGAACGCGCGAGGACGCTCGGTGCGTTGTCGGACGGAACTTGCGACATCGTCATCGGAACGCACGCTCTTCTCTCCGAAGAGGTGAGCTTCGCAGACCTCGGAGTGGTGGTCATTGACGAGCAACACCGCTTCGGGGTCGAACAACGCGCCGCCCTGAGGGCGAAAGGTCGCACCGGTACGGGGACCGAGCCCGATCTCCTCGTGATGACGGCGACGCCGATCCCGAGGACGGCCGCGATGGTCGTCTTCGGTGACCTCGAGGTGATCGAGCTCGACGAACTCCCGCCGGGGCGTACGCCGGTATCTACGAAGTGGGCCCGCACGCCCGAAATGGAAGAGGCGGCGTGGCACCGGGTGCGGGAGGAGGTGGCGGCCGGGCACCGTGCGTATGTGGTCTGTCCTCTCGTCGAGGGCTCGGAACGGGTGCAGGCGCGTTCAGCGGTCGACGAGCGCCACAGGTTGTCGAACGGTGTGCTGTCGGGGCTCGAGCTCGGTCTCCTGCACGGACAAATGCGGAACGCCGAAAAAGAGGAGGTGATGGACCGCTTCCGTCGCGGTACGACACCGGTGCTCGTCGCGACGACGATCGTGGAGGTCGGGGTCGACGTCCCGGAGGCCACCGTCATGGTCATAGAGGACGCAGAACGATTCGGGATAGCGCAGTTGCATCAACTTCGTGGACGCGTCGGGCGGTCCGATCTCCCCTCGTGGTGCTACATGCTGTCGGAGTCAGAGACTCCCGACGCAGCCACGAGGCTCCTCGCATTGGAAAGGACGACCGACGGCTTCGACCTCGCAGAGACCGATCTGGAGCTGAGAGGAGAAGGGACGATCCTTGGCGCCCGCCAGAAAGGGCGAAGCGATCTCAAACTCGCTTCATTGCGTCGAGGCGATCGGCCCCTCATCTCTTCCGCGCGGAAAGCCGCCGACGCCATTCTCGATGCCGACCCATCTCTGTTCGCGAATCAGCTGCTCGGCGACGAGTTGAGGCTCTTCGTCGGTGAGGACGAGGCGAAGTACCTGTTGAAAAGCTGACGGTAGCGTCTCTCGCGTGCGCGTCGTCGGTGGGGATCTGCGTGGGCGCCGGCTGAGATCACCCCCCAGGGATCGTACGAGGCCGACAGCGGACCGGGTGAGGGAGGCCATCTTCGACGTGCTCGGGAGCATGACCGATATTTCGGGGATGGCCGTCGCAGACCTCTTCAGCGGGAGCGGCGCTCTCGGAATCGAGGCGCTCTCGAGGGGTGCGGCCAGAGCGGTTTTCGTCGACGACGACCCGGCGGCCGTCCGAGTCGTCCGTGCGAATCTGGAGGATCTGGGGCTGTCGGAGCAAAGGTCGACCGTAGTCCAGCGCGAAGTACTGGCCTGGCTGGCGACGGCCTCGCAGAGCTTCGATTTAGCGCTATGCGATCCTCCCTACGCCTTCGCAGGGTGGCCGGCGCTGTTCGATCGCCTCGAGGCGGACCTGACGGTCGTCGAGAGCTCTGCGCCCCCGGATGTACCCGCTAGCTGGGTGGTCATCAAGGAGAAGCGATACGGCAGTACTCTCGTGACCGTGGTCAGGCGCCCGTCGCCACGCCAGAAGAAGCTATCGCCGGAGCAGAAAGGCACGCTTTGACCGTCGCGCTCTTTCCCGGCTCGTTCGACCCCCTGCACAACGGCCACCTCGAGGTCGTCGAGCGAGCAGGCCGTGTGTTCGACGAGGTCGTCGTCGCGGCTCTGCGCAACCCTCAGAAGGCGGAGCCGCTCTTCACGTTGGCGGAGCGTGAGGACATGCTCCAAGAAGCGACCGCACACCTGAGCAACGTCCGGATCGTGTCGGTGTCGACGCTTGTCGTCAACGTCGCAAAAGAGGTGGGTGCCACTGCGATCGTCCGAGGGCTACGTGCGGTCTCCGATTTCGAGAACGAGCTTCAGATGGCTCAGATGAACAGACAGCTTGCCGATATCGACACGCTCTTCGTGCCGACGAGCTCGACGTATTCGTTCATCGCCTCACGGCTGCTGCGAGAGGTCGCCAGATACGGCGGAGACGTATCGGCCTTCGTCCCGAAGGCCGTTTACGTACGAATACAGGAGAAGTTCGGTCGGTGATAGAGGACCGCTACGGCGACGCCGACCCCTTCGCGGACGACCCGTTCGCAGAAGATGCATCGGTACGGCCGCTCCTTCCCGAAAATGCCACCGCGGAGGAGTTGATCCAACGCGCGACGGACACCGTCGCCTCGGCGAGGAGGGCTCCGTTGTCGGCTTCCGTTCTCGTCGCTCGAGACGAGCTCCTCGACATACTTCAAGCCGCGCTCGATCGTCTCCCCGACGAGCTGCGCCAAGCGCGCTGGCTCCTTCGCGAGCGTGACGAGTTCCTCGCGCAGCAGAAGCGGGATGCCGACCAGTTGATCGAGGAGGTCCGGGCCCAAGCCGAGCGGATGGTTCAGCGCACCGAGATCGTCCGACAGGCCAACCACGTGGCTCGGCGGACCGTAGAAGACGCTCGTGAAGACGCCCGTCGGCTGCGACATGAGGCTGAGGACTACTGCGATCAGAAGCTCGCAGCCTTCGAGATCGTGCTCGACCGAACGATGAAGACGGTCCAAGCCGGTCGCGAGAGGCTGCAGGCAACTCCGCCACCTCCGCCGGACGAGCGCTTGGGCTCGGGCCCTGGAAAATCGGTTGGGCTACGCGGTGCCGAAGACGGCGGGGAGGACAGCGGAGACTTCTTCGATCAGGACGTTCCGTAGATGTTCGCGGACGACTGCAAATGAACGCCCCCTTCGTCGTTCCCATCGCCGAGCTTCGGCGCCAGATCGGCAAACGGATGCAAGTGACCCGAAGTGGCCAGATCGAGGATCTCGCCTGCTCCGGTAGCGAGGTTCCGCAAGGCGCGGAGTGCGAAGCGGATGTCGTCCTCGAGTCGGTCCTCGGAGGGGTGTCCGTCGAAGGTGCGGTAACGGCACCTTGGGTGGGCGAATGCCGGCGCTGCCTGGCTCCAGCCGCCGGTCGGCTGAGAATTCGAGTTCGCGAGCTCTACACGCCCGGAGGAGACAGCGAAGAGACGTATCCGCTCGTCGGAACCGATCTCGATCTCGAGCCGTTGGTGAGAGACGCCGTCCTTCTCGATCTTCCCCAGGCCCTGTTGTGTCGAGACGATTGCGCAGGCCTGTGTCCGCTCTGCGGAGCCGACCGCAACGAGCGCGCTTGCGGTTGTGAACCGCAGCGGGACCCCAGGTGGGAGGGCTTGGACTCGCTGCTCGAGATGGGAGTCGAAGGTCCACCTCGCTCGAACTGAGGGTTGGCGCGACTTCGCTCGCTGCTCCAGGCTGGTTGGACGCCTCGGGCTGTTCGTTCTGAGCGGCTATCGTTCTCCGGGCCATCTGCCGAGCGAACCTGGCTTCGACGGCACGAATAGCGTCGACAGCGCCGGAAATCGAGATCGATCAGCACCATGGCAGTTCCGAAGAAAAAGACATCGAAGGCCAAGAGCCGAAGCCGCCGGGCAAGCAATTGGGTGCTGCGCGCGCCCGCGCGTAGCGTCTGCCCTCAGTGCCATCGCGCCAAGCTGCCTCACGTGGTTTGCCCCAACTGCGGGTGGTACAAGGGCCGTCAGGCAGTCGACATCGGCTAGCTGTAGAAGACGACCGGTTCTTGGACTGGCCGGCGGTCATGGACTCGGTGGTGGGCGCGGGATCGGCCGCTGGTCGTGGACTGGCGGTGCGGCGGAAGGAGCGGTAGTGGGGTCGCTCGAGGCACCGAGGTGAAATCACCGGGCGCTCACCAGGGGGGCGCCAAGGATGCCCTGCCCGTTGCGGTTGACGCCATGGGTGGTGACTTTGCTCCGGACGCCATCGTCGAGGGCGCTCGCCGAGCTCACGAGGAGTTCGGGCTCCCCGTGCTCCTGGTGGGGGATCCCGAGCGGATCGGCGAACAGGGAGACCTAGACCTGCTCGCCGCGTCCGAAACGATCGCGATGGACGAGGACCCAGCTCAGGCGGTTCGGCGGAAGAAGGACTCGTCGCTCGTTCGGGCGGCTGAAGCAGTCAGGGACGGTCGGGCGTCGGCGATGGTGAGCGCAGGCAACACCGGTGCTGCCATGGCCAGTGCGTTGTTGCGCATCGGCAGAATCCGAGGTGTCCTCAGGCCGGCCATAGCGACGCCGATACCGAATATGAGCGGACCGCTCGGAGTCCTTCTGGATGCCGGCGCCAACGCCGAGTGCAGCGCACCGATGCTCGTCCAATTCGCTCAGATGGGCGCAGCGTACGCCTCTGCCCGAAGCGGAACGCTCGAACCCAAGGTCGCACTTCTCTCCATCGGCGAAGAGAAGTCCAAAGGGACGCCGACCGTAAAAGAGGCTCACGGCCTGCTTGAACGGCTCGAGGACCTCCATTTCATCGGCAACGTCGAGGGTCGCGAACTGCTGCGGGGAACCGCCGACGTGGTGGTCACCGACGGATTCACCGGCAACGTCGCCCTCAAAGCTCTCGAGGGGGCTCTGCGGTTCTTCATGGACCTACTCGCTGGGGTCTTCGCTACCGACGAGGACACCAAAAAGGCCTCGGAGGTCCTCCTGCCCCACTTGGTCCCCATCGCCGATGTGTTCGAACCGGACAACACGGGCGGGGCGATGCTGCTGGGCATCAATGGAATTTGCGTCATCAGTCATGGCTCGTCGTCCGCTAAAGCGATCGTTTCAGCCGTCCGTACCGCCCATGATCTGGCTGCCGGTGGGCTTGTCGAACGACTGGAAAGCGCCATTAAGCCGGAATCGGCGGGTCCTTGAGCAGGTAGCATGCTTGTCCGGAAGCGCCGATGCAGTGTGGTGCGACCTCGCCGGATGCACCACGGGAGAAGAGTTGCCCGCAGAGACGCACGTGGAGAAAGGGCCGATCGACCGCAAAGAGGTCTTCGAGCTGATACGTGATCAGCTCGCGGACATCTTGGAGATCGATCCGTCGAAGATCACCGAATCAGCGTCGTTCGGGGAGGACCTGGACGCCGACTCACTGGCGCTGATCGAGCTTGTCGAGGCGCTCGAGGACGAGCTCGGGGAGCGAACCGTCGGATTTCGCATCGAAGACGAGGACCTGGAGGACCTGCGGACGGTACGTGACGCAGTCGATTACGTGCTGGCCAAATTGGGAGTTTCCTAGAACGGAGGACCGGTGGGGAGGTTGAGCGACACCGGGTCGACCGGGTCAGAGGCGCTGAACGCCTCTTCGCCCGTCTCGTCCGCTGGTGGGCCGCTCGTAGATGACCCAGGTCTCGCGGCGGGCCTGGCCGCAGACACGGCAAACGGTTCGAACGAACCGATCGATCAAGAGGTCCTTGCGAAGCGGGTCGGCTACAACTTCGGTGAGCCGCAACTGCTCTCCCAGGCGCTCTCGCACCGGTCCTGGTGCGCAGAAGCGGGCGGTTTGCCTTCTAACGAGCGCCTCGAATTCCTCGGCGACGCGGTCCTCGGTCTCGTGGTGGCCGAGCACACATATCTCCGGTATCCGGATCTGCCCGAAGGCGCCCTCGCGAAGGTCAGAGCGGCCGTAGTGAACACTGCGGTCCTGGCCGAGGTCGCGAAGGGGCTCGGGCTCGGCGATTTTCTACGTCTCGGACGTGGCGAAGACTCGTCCGGAGGAAGATCGAAGCCATCGATTCTTGCAAATGCCGCGGAGGCCCTGATCGGCGCTGTTTATCTCGACGGCGGTTGGGACGCTGCGACGCGCCTCGTGCTCGATCTCCTTGGCCCGCGTATCTCGGAAGCCGCCGCCGGACCTGGGGCAGAGGACTTCAAGACCCGCTTGCAAGAACTCGTCTTGAGCCGGGTCGCCGAGTTGCCTCGTTACGAGGTTGTCGGCACCGGGCCCGATCATGCCCGTCACTACGCCGCCTCGGTGCATGTGCGTAACGAGCTCGTCGGCCGCGGTGAGGGTCGTTCGAAGAAAGACGCCGAACAGGCTGCAGCCCGCCAGGCTTGGCGAGTGCTCGGCGGCCACAGGGAGGATGCGCTTGCCGCCGTGCGCGCGGACGAGGAGACGGCCGTCCGCACGAGCCAAGAAACGGCCCTTCGCACGGACGAGGAGACGGCCGTCCGCACGAACGAGGGAAGCGGTACCACGGCCGATGCCTGAGCTCCCCGAAGTCGAGACGCTCCGGAGAGATCTCGACAAAGAGGTCGTCGGGCGGCGGGTGAAGGATGTCGCGGTCACGGGAAAGCGGTCGATCCGGCGGCACCACGACTCACGCGAGTTCCGGACTCGTTTGGAGGGAAAGCGAATTGGTTCTGTACGTCGAGCAGGCAAGTACCTGCTCTTGTTGCTCGACGGCGACGATGTTCTGGTCGTCCATCTCGGAATGAGCGGACAGCTCTTGCGCGCACGCGGCCCGAAGGATCCCGTGGACCGCCACACGCACGTGGTGATCACCTTTACGCAAGGGGGCCAGCTTCGCTTCGTCGATCCGCGCACCTTCGGCGAATTGTTCGTCACGGCGACTGAGCAACTGACCGACCAGGTTCCCGAGCTCGCCCATCTGGGGTTCGACCCTCTCGACGATGTTATGAGTTGGGAGAGGTTCGGGAAGTTGTTGATGTCGAGACGCACGGGCTTGAAGAACCTGCTGATGGACCAGAGGTTCGTGGCGGGAATCGGAAACATCTATTCCGACGAGATCCTGTTCGCTGCAGGACTCCGCTACGACAGGCAGTCTGACTCTTTGAGCTCGCAAGAGGTTCGCCGTCTGTACCGGGCGATGATCGAGACGCTCAGTGAGGCGGTCAAGCATCGCGGCTCGTCTCTTGCAGACGAGCAGTATCGCGACCTACACGGCGAGATCGGTGATTACCAGGGTCAGCATCAGGTCTACGACCGCGAGGGCAGCGCTTGCCGGAGGTGTCGCAACCCCCTGGTCAGGGTCAAGACGAACGGTCGCTCGACCTTCTTCTGCGAACGCTGCCAGGTCTGAAACTCCCGATGCCGGTTTGCACCGGCAAGCTGGATCTCTTGCGCGAACCGGGTCGGGCCGAGGGATAGGGTGACGCCGATGTACCTGAAGGCGCTGACCATCAAGGGTTTCAAGTCCTTCGCCGACCCTGTGACGCTTCAGTTCGAGCCCGGCGTGACGGTGGTCGTGGGCCCCAACGGAAGTGGAAAGTCAAATGTCGTCGATGCCGTGGCGTGGGTCCTTGGCGCACAGGGGCCGCGCACGTTGCGTTCTTCGAAAATGGAAGAC
>DASPVS010000282.1:0-4526 GCA_035622235.1 Acidimicrobiales bacterium
CCATTTCAGCCGCGCCTGCGGCCAGATGCGCAACGAGCTCGTGCGCGGTCCATCCGGTACACGCAGTTGGTGCATCGGGAGGTGTTCGACCCAACGTCTCGATCAGTGCGGACGCTTCGTCCATGCATGGATCATGAAGGGCTGTCCGGCGTATGTCTGGCGGGATTCGGACGTCAACCTTGTGCCGGTCCAGCAGCAAAGGAACGCCGGTAGACGACGTAGTTCGCGCACACTTTGGCGCCGAGCTTTTCGGCTGTCCGTCGAGAGGGCCAGTTGTCGTCGAGGACCATCGTGTAACTGACATGACTCGCCCCGCGGCCGACCAGCGCGAGATAGCACTTCGCAGCCATGGCGAGGTTCACGCCCTTGCCGCGCGCCGATTTCCGCACGCCGATACCGAGAAAGTTGAGACGTTCAGCACCTGAAAGCTCCCTTCCGGGTGCCAGAACCGCAATATCGGCGAGCTCAGGCATGGCGAGGACGGTACCCACGGGCTCGTCGTCTAGGTAAGCGATGACCGAAACGTCGAGCATCCCGAGGTCCTCTGTAAAAGCGAAGAGCTCGCCGAATTCTCCCTCAGCGATCGGCGACATCCCCCAGTGCTCCGCGAACGCCTCCTCCCATGTGGAAGCGAAATCACCGAGCCGGCGCCCCTCAGGGACTTCGGAGAGAAATTGCAACTTGAACCCAGCTACCTCAGCGCCTGCGACCATGTGCTCCCAACGCGAAACCAGCTTCGGTGTCACTTCGATCTTGTAGTCGACCCAACCTTTCTCCGTTTCGAATCGTGCCTCTTTCAGAAGAGCGTGGTAGTACGCCGGGCTCTGGCGAACCTGCATCGGCGGTAGCGATTCGTAGTCGTCGACGGTGTAGGCCATGTCGAATGCCGGCCCGAATCCGGTGCGGGCAGATTCGACACCGCGCTCTTTGAGCCATGCGCATGCCTCGTCCATGAGGACCCTGACAGCGGCGGTCGAATTCGGTAAGGCCTCGAAGAGGATCACGTGCCCAAGGTCCTCTCCCCAGTGGTCGATGTAGAGCTGGTCGACTACTGCCGCTGCTCTCGCCACGATCTTCCCGTCCTCACGCGCCACGAGAGTGTTGACCTCACGACCTTCTGCGGACGGCCCCTGTCCAGCAAGGAACGGGAGCTGGATCGGGATCGCGGGCCAATGGGCAGCGCGAGGAGCGTTCACGATGTCACCGAATGCGAAGAACTCGTTGAGCTCGTCCTCCGTCGTTAACGACTCGATCTTGATGGACATGAAAACAATTCTGCACCTAGACGCACAGCGTGAACCAGTGAACCAGTGAACCAGTGAGCCAGGCAGCAGGTTGCCCTTTGCGCACAGGTCGTTCCGTCAACGAATCTGAATGCGGAAATGGGTCACGGCTCTAAAGGTCACGATAGGAGGAGGTGAACAGGTTCCGAAGATGTCAGAAGGATCGACCGCCGCCTAGCCATCCACCCTCGCTCTTCGAGACCTCCATATACCTCAAAGAGGTCCGCAGTTAGCGGTCAAGACGGCCAAACCGTTCTTTTGCCGACGCCTCTCCGTTGCGAAGGTACAGGTCATTGACCTGGATCACATTCTCGAGGCCCACAAGATGAATATCTCGGACCGTCTGCGTTTGACACGAACAACGACGAAGGGCAGATTGTGTCGAAAGCGGCTGGCCTTTTGACGGAGCGGGTTCGGGGCACGCTGTGGTTCGGCGCAAGGAGGGCGGGCCGATGTACGTATCACCTCGGTGGGTTGCCTCACATATCGGCGTAAGCCTTCTCACTGCTTCGGCGTTAATGGCATCACTGACTTCCGCCGTTGTGGCGGCAGGCTCCTCGCAGGCGGGAGCTGCCTCGGTCTGCATTTTTAATGGACAATCGAGCCTTCTAACGGGCGTGACTCCCGCGGAGAACATCACCATTGCCTGCACGGGACTTCCCGCCCAACAGGAGATAGCAGTCCTCGAGGCGAGCCCTCTTGCTCAGTTTACGACAAATGTTTCCGAGCAGGACGCAGCAGCAGACCTATCTTCCCTCGCTTTTGGAGAGAGCACCGCGTCCGGGACTTTGTTACTTGCCTATACGCTGCCCAAATCCTTCGCGGCCGATGACCCCAGCGCTGTCTGTCCACCGACCCAAACCCAAATCAACACGGGACTGGTCGGTTGCACACTCCCGCTCTTTTCGATCACTGGAACCAATTTCGCGAATCTGACCCTCCAGTACGCCGGCCAGCCCACTCCTCAGCCGCCTACCCTCTCTTTGAATCCGACGACCGTGGTAGGGGGTGAACAGGTGTCGGTGACGGACGGCCCAAGCGGAAACTGGTGGGGCAATCCGACCGGCGCGACAGCCATCCAAGCTTCGGACATCGTTGTCGGGGGAATAGATTCGAGTGCGAGCACAGCGTCGGTGAGTCCGGCGGCCTACGACTTCACCACTCACGTTCTTACCACGACCGACTTGAACGGAAGCTTCGTTGTCCCATGTTCAGCACCGAGCGGATCAGACGTGGTCACGTTGACAGAGCCGAATACCACGGTCCTTTCGGGGACCATAAGCGCATCTGCGCCCTTGACTGTCGGGTCACAAAGAGGACCATACGTAGGATCCTTGAGCCCAAGCAGTGGCCCATCGACGGGGGGGACGACTGTGATCATCACGGGTTGTAACTTCACCGGTGCGAGAAAGGTCACGTTCGGTGGAAGGCGCGCCGAAAGCCTTACGGTGAACAGCGCCACATCCATAACCGCCGTTTCACCACCGGGCAGGGGCATTGTAAGCGTCGTGGTCAGCCGAGGCGGACATCACAGCACCAACTCTGCGGCTTCGGACTTCACCTATGACTCCTAAGTTCCTCTGAATGGGAAATTCGTCTGAGGCCGAGAGGTGACGTGTACCACTACGGCGATGCCCCCGACTATGGCTCAGCACCTTGATGGACATTTGGCCTCTGGACCGAGTGAGCAATGGAGAAGCATGTCCGATATTGCGAATTCGGAAGAACTGTCCAGAGGGAGCGCACGGAGTTCGATTGCTCTCCAGCGTCGAAACTGTCTCGGATTCAGTTCAACGCAAATGGCGGGTATGGGTCTGCCAGCATGAAGAACCAAGCGTCGACTCGCAGAATCCATCTACACGCGCCCACAACGAAATCATGTAATCCCTCAGGCCATTCTCCGGTGAAGAGAACGGCAAAGAAGCCGACGATCGCAGCAATGTAGAGAGCGATCCCAAGGAAGAAGATCACGATGGCCTGAGGGATCACCAAAATGATCCGGAACAGGACAGCCAGTCTGGAGAGCCCTTCTCCTCGTCGGACGTCGAATCGAGCGGGGTCGTCTCCCGGGTCCGAGTAGCCGAGCTCAGGAGCGAACGGAGGGTAGGACTCGCGCAGGAAAAGAGCATATGAATACGTACGCCAGGCGTAGCGGTACACACCGGCCAAGAAGTTTCCGATCCCCTCAGGCAGCTGACCGGTGAAGAGGGCAGCAATCCAGCCGATGAAACCCAGTACTTCGAGTACGAAGCGGAGCACATAGAGGACGATGAAGAGCGGAATCGCGAGGATCCACTGCACGATCGGGCGCCAACGCGCTATGTGGCTCGGGGTGTCCACGCTTATGCCGATTGGGTACTCGCTCCCCCCGACCGGTCGAGAGGGCGGAACTACCGGTGGTGGGGCACCTCCGGCAGCCGGCATCCTCGCAACTGGTGCAGGCTCTGATCCACCCGGAGGGGATGAAGTCCCTCCTTCCGAGCTTCCTTGATCCGGTTGCCGATCCTCGCCGTTCGCCATCGAAACCTCCGGTTATCGATGCGTGACCAGGTCTCTTTTAGGCCCGTCTCTCAAATGAAGTGTAAGACGGGAGCCTTCAAAGGTCCAGTATCGGGGCTGGTTCGGAATGGTCCTTGGCATTCGACCCACTCATTCTTGTTCTAACGAACACGGATACAGACGAACTCGCGAGGCTGAAACGTGCTCACTGAACGTTCTACCTCAGACGGGTTCCCCGCGGCTCTCGACATCGAGTCGGCAGCGTCAGAGTCACATCCTCAGACGGGTTCCCCGCGGCTCTGGACATCGAGTCGGCAGCGGCAGAGTCACATCCAGCTTCTACGCTCATACACATCATGTACTTGGGTGTCGGCCGTGCCTAAATCAGACGTCGTGAAGGGGGAAGACGGAGCTAAACGATGCCCGTGGGGCGCTTCAACGTGTGAGTACCAGGCCTACCACGACGATGAGTGGGGACGACCGGAAGGCGACGAAGAACGTGTCCTCGAGATGCTTTGCCTCGAGGGATTCCAGAGCGGCTTGTCATGGCTGACCGTTCTCCGCAAACGACAGAGCTTCCGAGAGGCTTTCGCCTCCTTCGATCCCACTGTTGTTGCCGACTTCGGACAGCGGGATGTCAAACGTCTTCTTTCCGATCCCGGCATCATTCGGCACCGGGGAAAGATCCTCGCGACGATCGCCAACGCGCGTGCGACACTGCAACTGAGGGCCGAAGGATCGTAA
>DASPVS010000283.1:0-4344 GCA_035622235.1 Acidimicrobiales bacterium
AGACGTAATGCCATTCGGCGGCAGCCTACCGTCGCGAGGTGGCGGTACCCTGGGAGGGTGGACGCACCCAGCGGGGACGCTGCCGCCGCGCTGGCACACCCGGTTTCCTACGGCGATCTCGAACGATTCGGCGCCGATCGGTTCTCCAATCGCGAGCTTTCATGGCTCGAGTTCGGGTCCCGGCTGCTCGACCTAGCGGGGCAGGCAGACCTTCCGCTGCTCGAGCGCGTCAAGTTTCTTGCGATCTTCTCCGAAGGACTCGACGAGTTTTTCCAGGTTCGAGTCGCAGGTCTGAAGGACCAAGTCGATGCCGGCTTCCGTACACGGTCGGTCGACGGATTGCGCCCGTCACAGACGCTGAGCGCAATTCGCGTCAGGCTGGCGAAATTGGTGGACCGCCAGTCACGCATCTTCATGGACGAAGTGGCGCCAGGCCTTTCTGAGGCGGGAATCCAATTCTCGGACTGGTCGACGCTCGACGACGACGATCGTGACTACCTGGTGGACGTTTTCCACCGCCAGATCTTCCCCGTTCTCACCCCGTTGTCCGTCGACCCCGGTCACCCATTCCCCTACATCTCCAACTTGTCGTTGAATTTGATCGTTCGGGTTGGTGATCCGGTTACAGGTGAACAGCGGATCGCCCGTGTGAAAGTCCCGCCGCTCCTTCCCCGATTCGTGATGATGCCGGACGGCGAACGGTTCGTGCCGCTCGAGCAGGTGATATCCGCGCACTTGGGGACCTTGTTCCCCGACATGATCATCGGCGAGCACTACCCGTTCCGTGTCACGCGAAACGCCGATCTCGCGCTCGAAGAGGACGAAGCCGACGACCTGCTCGTTGCGATTGAGATGGAGCTTCGCCGCAGGCGGTTCGGCCGTGCGGTACGCCTCGAAGTCGCGGCCGAGATGTCAGCCGACATGCGGGATCTGCTCGTGCGCGAGCTCGACCTCGGCCCTGACGACGTCTACTCGACCGCGGCGCCACTCGACCTGGGAGGTCTGTGGGCAGTCGCAGGTCTCGACCGCCCGGACCTGCAGGCGGAGGCCTGGGCGCCCATGACCCAGCCCCGTCTCGCCAACGCAGGGAGCGACCCTTCCGATCTCTTCAGCGTCCTTCGTGAGCGCGACGTTCTCGTGCACCATCCCTACGACTCGTTCACCACCTCCGTCGAGGCGTTCGTGGCGCAAGCAGCCCAGGACCCGGACGTGCTTGCGATAAAGCAGACGCTTTACCGAACATCCGGTGACAGTCCAGTGGTCGGAGCGCTGATCGAGGCGGCCGAGCTCGGCAAGCAGGTCGCGGCGGTGGTCGAGCTGAAAGCTCGATTCGACGAGCAGAACAACATCTTGTGGGCGAGAGCGTTGGAAGAAGCGGGCGTCCACGTCGTCTACGGCCTCGTGGGTCTGAAGACGCACTCGAAAGCAGCGCTCGTCGTGCGTCGTGAATCCGACGGGATCCGTCGATATGTTCACGTGGGAACCGGTAACTACAACAGCAAGACTGCCCGCCAGTACGAGGACCTGGGCCTGCTGTCGGCCGATCCCGATCTCGGCGCGGACGTCGGTGACCTTTTCAACGTCCTGACCGGTTACAGCCGTTACTCGCACTACCGCAAGCTGCTCGTCGCCCCGGTTTCGTTGAAGCAACGGATAATCGCGTTGATCGACCGCGAACGTCGCGCCGGACCTGAGGGACGCATCGTCATAAAGGTCAACGGTCTCACCCACCCCGATGTGATCGACGCGCTCTATCTCGCGTCGATGGCGGGCGTGCCGATCGATCTCGTCGTCCGGGGCGTGTGCTGTCTCCGGCCGGGGGTCGATGGGCTATCGGAGACGATCAGAGTGAGGTCCATCGTGGGGAGGTTCCTCGAGCATTCGCGGATCTTCCGCTTCGGGGGCTTCGCCACACCCCTCGAAGTGCTGGCCGGCTCGGCAGACCTGATGGAGAGAAACCTCGACCGGCGTATAGAGGTGCTGGTGCCGGTCGACGATCCGGAGCTCCAGGCTCGGCTGATCGAGATCCTCGACCTAAACCTCGCGGACGACACCAACGCATGGGTGCTTGGTTCGGACGGGACGTGGACACGGGTTCCGACGACCCGTGGGATCAGCGTGCAGGTGCGCCTGCAGGACCTCGCCCGCGATCGGGCCCGGCGCCGACGCGAGGAACAGGTCGTGGCGCCTTCGCCTTGACAGGGGCAGGGCGGTTTGTTTCCTGAAGCGGGTCGTAACCCTCCTGTGCCGCAGATCCGGAAGTGACTACCTCTTCGCCGGCGTCGTTTGCCGCAGCCGCGGTCTTGGGCCCGGAAGGCCCAGTCGCAGGCCCTTGGGCCTTGGGCGCAGGTTCGGGAGCCTTGGGCGTAGGCCCGGAAACTGCTCGTCCCCCTTGCTGAGAGCCTCCGTCTGCCGAAGAGCCTCCGTCTGTCGGGCTCGCTCGGCCACCCCCCACCGATCCGACCCCGTCCTCGTCCGGAGAGTCCTTGCCCGAAGAGTCCTTGCCCGAAGAGTCATTGCCCGAGCGCGACTCGTTCGAGAACGACTTGTCCGACGGCGGCTCGTCCGCTGGTGACCGGTCGGACGGCGGCTCGTCCGCTGGTGACAGGTCCGACGGCGATCTCTCCCCGTCTGAAGGCGATCTCTCCCCGTCCGAAGGCGATTCATCTGTCGCAGACTTAGCGGAGCGCGACCTCTCCTGTTCTGAGGACGAATCCCCTGTCGTCGTTTTCGGCGAAGACGACGCAGCCGTCGCCGACTTGTCTGAAGAGGACTTGTCCTTGTCCGAAGAGGACTTGTCCTCGGAGTCCTCTTCGATGGGCCGGCCCATCTCGTCGAACGGCATCACGGTGCCGTGCTGAGTCTCCTCGACGACCTCGTTTCGGAGATCCCTCAAACGCTGTATCCAACCCACGTCTGAGAACCGAAGCGAGAGGTACGCCGCGCCTCCAACCGGGATCGGCAACCAGAAGTTCCATAGTCTGTACAAAAGGACGGGGAGCAACGGGGACTTGACGCCGAACCCGGCGAGGGTCGGTACGAGCACTCCTTCCACGACACCGAGTCCCGACGGTGTGACCGGGATCACGGCCAGGATGTTCGCAAGCCCGTAAGCGACGAGCACGTCGATCGGCGAGGCGAATTTGCCGAACGCAGCGATCGACACCCAGAGAGAAGCTGCGTCCAAGAGCCAATTCGCCGCGGCCCATGCGATCGCGCGGCGCAAGAGGTCCTTTTGGACATAGAGCACGGCGAGCCTGTCGGCGACCCGTTGCACCGCGCTCGCGAGTTGGTCACCGTCGAGGAAAGGAACCTTGTCCGCGAGTCGGTGAACCAGGTCGACGGCGCGGTGACGACCGCGTGTCAAGAGGATCACGGCGGCTGCGAACGTGCCCATCATGAGGACACCGGCGCCCGCAGCGACCGCGTAGAGCGGGTTGTAACCGTGTGTGAACAGAGAGACGAAGAGGGCGAGCCAGAAGATCACGTTGAGCACGACGGCCGACCCGACCCCTTGCATAGCCAGCGCGAATCCGGCGTCGGCTCCTCGAACCCCTTCTTCGGTGAAGAGCCTGTACGAAAGCGCGGCGCCAGGCGCGGTACCTCCGGGAACGACGTGGCTGACCGCGAGACTCGAGAGGTTGATCTGAAGGATCCGACCGCGTTTGGGCCCGTCCGCCGGGAGAACTGTCTTGGTCAGCTGGGTGTATGCCAGGAGCGCAGCCGCTTCGAGCAGGACACCGGCGAAGACATAAGCCAGGTTTATGTGGTCGATCTGGTGGAACGACTTTCGTGCGCCACCGAGCTCCGGAAGGACGACGTACTCCAGGACGATGACGATGACGAAGGCCGAGAGCGTCCACTTGACCTCCTTGCGGAGTCGCCGTTTCCGGCGCGGGGCGCGCGTCTTCACCTCCACGACTCCATGCTGGCACGCGGCACTCCCCAGGTGAGGAACAGTGCGAGGTGTAATCCCGTTCGCGTGCCAGGCGTGCCAGGCGTGCCGGGTTGCAGAGGCCTTCCAGGCGTTGTAGGCGTGCTCGGCGTGCTCGGCGTTGCAGGCGTTTCAGGCATGCCGGGTGTGTCAGGTTGCAGATCGGCCGAAGGCAAGGTCGGCCGGGGTCGGCGGCGCCGGGTCGGAGGGCGGCAGCAGGTGGCTCGAGGTCGGTAGCAGCGGCCAGCTTCCCGAGAGCTGGGGCTGCCCCAGATCCGGGGGTTCAGCTGCCATGCTTGGAATATGTCCGACGAGACTCCGCGGACCCAGACCCGCCGTGCCCGGCTGTGGGAGGCGGCGGACGTGCGCGGCGTCCCGCTTCGAACGATCGTCGCCGCTGTTGCCGTGGT
>DASPVS010000284.1:0-6697 GCA_035622235.1 Acidimicrobiales bacterium
AGGGTGAGGGCAGCGCCGGTGAGCTCGCGCCTTCCTATGTGTTGGTGGGTGAACCACACGCCGAGCGGAAGTGCGATGACGAGGCTGAGCGCGGTCAGGGATTGGACCGACACGAGCGAAGCCCGATCGAGAGCCGTTGCCTGGGCGACCCAACCTCCCGCCTGGATGATTGCGCCTGCGAGCCAAACGGGCCTGTGCCAGAGCTGTAGCAAGAAGCGCGGGTCGTCTTCCGAGGCCTCGGTTGCAAGCGTGCCCTTTTGCTGAAGGACCGTGCCGAACGCGAACAGCACCGCCGCCAGGACGGCCAGAGCCTCGCCCATAAGCCCACATTAGGCGTGTGATCGTTCCTCTCACCTGATGGGTGTGGTTGCTCGAATCCGTGTGTCCTCGCGCGTGTCGTCAGGTTCGTCGTTCTTGTGCCACGAGGCGAAGGGCCACCAGTTCCACCGACCCAGAAGCACCGTGGTCGAGGGGACGAGGAGGGTTCTTACGAGAAACGTGTCGAGAAGGATACCCAGAGCAAGTCCGGTCCCGATCTGGCGAACCTGTCCCGACGCGATCAATGCGAGCACACCGAAGGTGCCCGCGAGGATCAGCCCGGCGGTCGTCACAGTCGTGCCAGTGGTGGACAGGGCTTGTGACACCGCTTTGCGCAAGGGAAGGCTCGCAGCTTCTTCTCGTATCCGCGTCATGACCAAGATGTTGTAGTCCTCTCCGAGCGCCATGATGAATATGAACATGAAGAACGGCAGCGTGAAGTTGACGCCGAGCTGGTGCCCGAAGGTGACGAAGATGAGAACCGCTAGTCCGAGCGACGCCATGTACGACAACACGACGCTGGCCACTAGGTACAGCGGCGAAACGACGCTTCTCAGGACCAACGCCAGAAGCAGGACAAGGGCTAGCACGACGACCGGCACGATCTTCACGACGTCCTCGCCGGAGATCGAACTTACGTCGGCTGCTCCCGGCGCTTGGCCCGCGACGCCCCATTTCTGAGCGCGGATGTCAGCCGCGACCTGTGAGACGGAGTCGCGCACCGCCGGAATCGCCTGCAGGGCGGCGGTACTGCCGGGGGATCCCGATGTAAGAGAGGTCCGGTAGAGCACGGTACGGCCGTCGGAGTCGATGAATTGAGCGCTCGCCCTGTACGCGTCGTACAGCGACGGAGGTACTCGCGTGACGCTCTGCGTGAATGCAGAGAGCGACTCAGGAGGCCCCAGCTGTCGGTAGACCGACGCCAGCGCGATCGGGGGCAAAGGGGTTCCGTTCGGATCGAGCGCTCCGGTGATCGAGGAGAACTGTCCGGTCTCCCACAACTCGTTCTCGGCAACTTCGAGGACACCGGGGTGCGACCACACAGACGAACCGAATCGGAACACCACATCGGTAGCGCTGCTCGGCACCTCTCCGTAGTGCGCTTCGAGAACGAGCTCTCCGTTGCCCGAGTCCGAACCGGGAATGGCGCTGCCGGGGTTGAACCCCGACGGCGCGTAATCGAGCAAGAAGACCGAAAGTCCGCCCAAAAACGCGACTCCGGCGAACAAGGCAGGGACAGGGTGAGACGAGATCCTCCCCGCGACCCGCCCCCAAGCTCCGCTCTGGCCGGTTCCACGGCGTGGTACAGAAGGCCAGAACACTCTCGGTCCGACGATCGACAAAAGAGCCGGGAAGAACGTCAACTCCACGAGCAGGACGACGGCGACTCCTATCGCGAGCCCCGGACCCACGCCCCGGTAAAGCCCGAAGCTTGCGAGCAGAAGGCTCATCAACGCCGCGATCACAGTGAGCGCAGAGAAGGTCACCGATGTGCCTACCTTGCTTCCTGCCGCGACGATCGCGTCGTCTGGCTCAAAACCCCGGCCCAGGTTTTCTCGGTAGCGAAACATCAAAAAGAGCCCGTAGTCGGTGCCTGCGCCGAGGACGAGCGCGGTCAAGAGCAGCTGCAGCAACGACGAGATCTCTACACCGAGCTTCGTCGACTCGGCTATCACGGGACTCGCGATGGCGAGCGCGAGAGCCGGCGGCAACAAGGCGACGAGCGGAGCCAACACGGCGCGGAATGCGACGATGAGCAGCGCCAGGATCAAAACGACGGAGATTACGAGCGTCTTGTTCTGGGCGTGCGCGGCGGCAGCCTGTTGGTCGACGAGGATAGGAAGCGAGCCGGTCAGGTTGAAAGTCAAACCCGTTTTCTCCGCTGCGGCGAAGGTTGCTCTAATGTCGGCGACCGCCGACTTGGCGGCGCTACCGCCCCCGGCGGTCCGCTCGGCGAAGTCCACGTCGGCGACGAACGCCTGGTCGTCCGCGGAGAAAGCGCCGTCCGCAACCGAGGTGACCGACGGAACGGCTCGGATTTCCTTTTCAATATGTTCGATCGTCTGCTCGTCGGTGCTCGTGAGAGCCTGGGCGGGACGCGACGCCACGAGGATTCCCGTGGGCGCGTTCGGCGAGAGAAACGGCGAAGCGAGGGACGCTGCCACGATGCTCGGAGCATTCGATGGCAGGAAAGCGACGTTGTCGTTCTTTATGACGCTCCCGAGCGATGGGAGGAAAACCGTCGAACCTGCAGCCGCGAGCAACCAGAAGACCACCGTCCACCAGCGCAGTCGAACAGCGACGTTGACGAGCGCAGGAGCCACACGCGGAAGATATGACGGATTGCTCCGTCTTTCATCGCGAGGTGAAAGATGACCTCCTGGCCCGGTTCTTTAGACGATAGGTCAGAGAGGTTGCGGGTCCTGTCCGAGGTCGCCCACGAGGTCGTTGCGACAGCGACCAGCCTAGGGGACGGCATCGCTATCACGAGTAGCATCGGTTTTTGGCGCTCGAGAGTGGAACGTCGAGGCGGCTAAGGGGCGGTGCAGAGGCGGGCGCAGGGGCGGCGCGCCAATTCCTGTACACGTTTGATGCCACCTATTTGTCAACGTTCACCGAGGAAAGAACGCAAACTCGCAAAGGAGGAGAGAACATGGCGGACACTCACAGCGAAAACCGCCACCGACGACGTGAGGTCAAACCCGTGCGAATGAAGATGTTGAGGTCAGTCCCGACGATTGAAGATGTTGAGGAAGAACAGAAACACGTTTAGGATGTCCAGGAAGATCGAAGCGGCCATGAACGGAGCCGATTCGATATCGCGGGTCGTCCGCAACCTCTGGAAGTCACCGAGTGTTAGCGCCGCAAATATTACGAGTCCGAGAATGGAGTAAGTCAAAGACGCACCGGGTATCTGCACGAAGATGCTTACGACGCCGAACACGATCAGGGCGAGGAGAGCCCACAGAGCCACACGAGTGAGTCCCGAGAGGTCGCGACGCGTGGCATAGCCGGCGGTCCCCAGTCCGGCCATGAACAAAGCCGTTGCGCCGCCGGCCTGCCAGACGACGGCTGGGTCCGTCGCTGCGTAGTACGCGACTGTCGAACCAGTACCGAGGCCGATGGCGAGTCCAAAGGCGAAAAGCAGACCTGTGGTCACCGAACTGGACGACCGAACTGCGAATCGCATAGCGAAAAGGAGTCCGAAGGCCGCAATGTAAAAGAAAAAGCCCCAGCCCGATGAGAGGTCGCGACCCAAAAGAGCGCCCAGGGCGAAGAACGCGCCTGTAACGGCCACGAGCAGCATGGTGGGGCCGAACAGGCTCACTCCGTCACTTGCGCTCGATATGCCTGAAGCGTCACCTCTTTCGAATTCCCCCATCGTCATCGGACTCCTCCTGAGCTGGTCTGATCTGAGCAAAGTCCCTGTGACATCCCGGAATATGACCCTTCAACGATCGCCGCCCGGCTCGTTGTCGCCGTGTGGCGTCGGGGCGATTGTCGCCGTGTAGCCGGAGGCGGGGCATCACGCGTGCGCGTGGTTTCGACATCGTGGCATGACAGAGACACGGTGATCTTGTAAATCTGGACGGCCCTGGCAGTGCGTGTAGCTAGTGCTCTGTCACGGGTTCGCCACCGTAAGCGGCAAGCGAATAGATCACGAGAGCACCGAGCACGATGTAGGTGAACGACCAAACGGGGTAGTAAGGCATCAACCAGATTGCGCTCAAGCACGCGAGGGCTCCGGCGACGATCCCCACCCACCTGGCAAATGGAGAGCCGGCCACGATCCCTGCGGCCGCTCCGATGAGGATGATCGCCTCGACGATGTATATCCAGCCGTAGGTCTTGAGACTGTGGCCGAAGATCGCCCCTTGCAAGCCGTCCGGCAGTGCACCGTGGTAGCTGAATGCCCAGATCGCGTCGAAGATGCGCATCAAGCCCGAAAGGCCGAGCACCACCGTCGCGAACACGAGCCACCCTTCTCCTTTACGGTTCATTCTGTTGCTCCTCCCTTAGAATGTTTGACTCTGCGCTCTCACTTCCTGCCCGCTAGGCGACCACCACGAGGCTGTCGACGACGTCCTCCGTTCCGGCGCTCTCCAAGCCGTGTCTTCGCCTCCTGCATTGCGGACCACGAATCCGTGCTGCCGTCGAGGAAGGTCGTGTGACGACTGTCCGACACCTTACGCAATCGATACGTCGCTTTCACGCGCTCCATCTTTCTCTGATGGTGCAATTCGAAAGCATTGGTCCGCATCACGCGATCACGCGGTTCTTGACGTTTTCAGATCCTCGAGGATGGCCGGTTTTAGCTCCGGGTCTCCTGTAATCAAGCGGAATCGACGACCTCGCATCTCTCCGCGGATCGCTCATTCATAGCTTCGTAGTGCTCGCCCAAGAGCCGGGCGAGCTCCACGCGCGAATTGATTCCGAGCTTTCGGAAGACTTGACGGAGATGAGAGTCCACGGTGTGGCGCGAGAGATACATCTGTCGGCCGGCTTCCTTATTGGTGAGCCCTCGTGAAACGTGTTCAGCAACGGTCCGCTCAGCATCGGTGAGCTCCACCCACCCTCTCATGAGTATTGGGTCGAGTGGCTCGTAGGACTGTGGTTGAACGGACTCCAGACTCGTTATACGCACGTGGCGCGTTGCGGGCCTGACCGTGTCCAGAGCCAGGCTCATGACAGCTCCGGCCGGCGAGCCGTTCTCCGTAATGAGTCGGCAACGCGCCGTGACTTTGATTCCATTGTTCAGTGCGAATGACCCGACTACGGTCCGCTCGTCGCTTTGAATGCTTCGCACCCAGTCCCAGAGCATCCGTCGATCTCCAGGCTCGAGTATCTCCGAAGCTCCAGAATTGGTGATCATCGTGCGGTTGCTGATCGCCACCAAGGGTCCCCTCGCCCGCTTCCGTGCTCCGATGAAGCCTTCGAGGAGCAGTTCGTCTGACGTCGGCGGTTCCCCGGTCAGCGGTTCCCCCGCCGTCGGCCGTTCCACCGCCGTCGGCCGTTCCCCGGTCGGCGGTTCCCCGGTCGGCGGTTCCGCCAACGTCAGTTCAGCGGAGTCCGTCTCGAGACTCAAAGAGCCATGTTCAGCCAGCTCGTCCACGTCAGAGACCATGCTTTTAAGGTGAGACAGCACGTTTCCTCCTCATCGTCCCGGGCTTTCGGCAAGTACCGAGAACCGCTTCGTTGAGCAACCGATTTCCAGTCACCTGGACCGCGTTTCGATGTTGTGACTTCTCCCGATAACCATAAAAAGAGGGGCCCCACGCTCGAATCCTGTGATCGCGTAGTCCTCGCGTGGAATTCGTGGGGCCGGCGTCACGCCCCGGAACATTCCCTGATTCGGGTGATCGCAAGCTCACGGGAGACGGGAAATTCCTTGTCAGGCACGTTCCGGCCACGTGGGGTTCTGTCGGCACCCGAGGGGAGCCTCGACCGCGCGCCCCGGCCGAGGTGCCCGGAACAGCATCCGACTACTCACAAGCGGTGGCGGATCCAACCTAATTAGTGGGCGCGGACAGCCGATGGAATCAGCCGGCCGCCGACGCATTGGGCCAGCCGGCGAGTGTCGACGATCCAGACCTCGACGGCCTGGGCGGCACTCCCTTTCAACGTCGCCGAGCCGACGATTCCCAACCGGACCTTCATCCTCACGCACCTGCGGGATGTCCCGATCCCCTCTGGCGTGGAAATTTACGATCGGAGAAGTGAAGCCACCATACGTTCCAAAGCTCGCTATCGGGTGCACCAGGGCCGGAGCGAAGTGCTCGCTCCGGTACGGGCGCAAAGTTAAGGATCTCGATGGAAAACAATTCGGGCGGCTTTCGCGGCTGGCTAAGACTGGGTCCCGACGGTTTCGACTACGTCGTCGACGCGCTCGCGATCTACGCATCGACCGAGATCTGGGTGCCTACCGATGACGGCTCGATGGTTCAGGTCGATTCACGTTCGTGTCGGTTTGCAAGCCTTCTCATGGACAGAAGCGATTTTCGCCACGGCGCCGTCGTTCGATGGCGGGCCGGTAGCTCGGTCGATGACTTCACCATGCGCCGCAACCGTAGTGATTCTTTGGATAAGGGCTCTTTGGATACTGCGACCGCGGTCACGCCGAGCCTCTTCAAAGTGGGTTCAGGTCGTCCCTCGCGCCATCCCCGGTTCTGTCTGATGCTCGAATACAGCGAATCCGGCTTGCGAAACCTTGGAAATTCGAGGCCTGATAGACCTCATTGGATCCAAGCAGTCGTGAACAAGGAAGAGATCCACTGGCTGTTTCCCCTGAGCGACAACCAAGACCCCGAAATCAGATGCACGGCCGCCCTTGCTTGGAGTCGCTCCAGGCCGGGAATCGCCGCAATCGGCGACGAGCTGT